>NZ_ALPT02000112.1 GCF_000292245.2 Alkalihalobacillus alcalophilus ATCC 27647 = CGMCC 1.3604
ATATGATAAATACTTTTAATGTTTGTCCAACTAAAGCGATTTTCGATTGAAACATTGCTCCGCCCCCCTCTAATTATAAAGCGAAGTCCGTTTGGGCAGAAGCGAGAATACTAAGGAACAACGCTAAGTTCGCGACGTCAATCACCACGCCTTGTACCCACATCCTGTGGGCAAGGGCGACTGTTGAAGACGCTTTTTGTCTTCATAAAGACGACCGATTTTTCTCGAGCTTCTAACGGACGTAGCTAGCATGATATAAAGCGAAGCCTCTTTGTTTATAAGGCTCCTCTTGTTACAAGCTATGCCAAAAAGGGTAACGAATATACCAATCGAAAGAAATAATCTCTCTAACTTTTCGCTAAAACCGAAAAAAGCCTTCTTAATAAAAAGAAAGACTTTTTAATGTATCCGATTAAACGGTTTCCGTATTCTTTTCATTTTCCGCATCCTGCTTTTCTTTGTCATGACAACGATAGCAAATCCCATGAAAAGTAAGACGATGATCTTTAATTTTAAAGTTAAAGTCCCGTTCAACGATTGCTTCAACATCTCCTAATAAATCCTGTTGAATTTCATCAACGGCTCCACATTCTATACATACTAAATGATGATGAAAATGAGCGGCACCTTCCTGGCGTAAATCAAATCTAGAAACCCCATCACCAAAATTAATTTTATCGACGATTTTTAAATCTGCTAGAAGTTCTAATGTGCGATATACAGTCGCCAAACCAATCTCTGGTGATTTTTCTTTAACGAGGAGGTAAACATCTTCTGCACTTAAATGATCTTCCTCATGCTCCAATAAGACACGTACAGTCGCTTCACGTTGTGGTGTCAATTTATAACTTTGTGAGTGTAAGTGCTTTTTAATTCGCTCTAATCGCTTTTCCATCTCTAAAAGCCTCCCCTCTAGCATCTAACCTTCTTTTATTATAATAAGTGGAGAATATCGTGTCAATCGATAATGATTATTATTTAGAACTAGATATTCATTATCACATTAGAATCATTACATAAAAGAACTAATTACAAATTTCATTAACAAAGGGGATAAATAAGCTTCACAAAAAGATGCAATCCCCACCGCAGCACCGATACATAATATTAAAAAGGAATAACGCAAAAATTGCGGAAAGAACGGCATCACTTGTTTTCGTAAAAACTGCTGTCGAATCATCTTTATACAAAAGGCTGTACCCGAGGTCCCAACAATAATAAAAACGGGAACTAAAATAAAATTTTGTGGCATAACAGCGACAAATGAAAGCATAAACCCTTGTAATCCAAGTTGATTGACTAAAAACCCAACCGTAAACCCGACAACAACCCCTTTTATAAATAACAAAATGAGAATGACAGGTAAGCCAATAATCGATAATCCAAGAAGCCACATTAAGCCAATATACTTTGCATAATGAATAAAACTCTGACTAAAAATCTCAGAGGATGCCGCCACATGACCTTCAGAAACTTGTCCAAAAAACTGCATTAAATACAGATTCAAATCATGTTTTTGCGTTAAGCTCATACTATTGACAACAATCGCTCCAAAAATAATTCCCATCAAAAATAAAACGGTCGTAAACAAATAGATAGAACGATTTTCTTCCAAATGTGCGGCAATGACTTGCTTGAATCCACTCGTTCTCATTTAAATCCTCCCTCTCCATAACCACTTATTCAAACTCTATGAAAGAGAGAGTAAATCTATGACTAGAAACTCTTAAAAGATTCTAGGTTTGTTTATCGATTTTGTAGCATTCTCATATATTGAACAGCATAAATCGTTTTTGCATCGTGAATCTTTTCTTCTTGAATCATTTGCTCTGCTTCTTCCAACGATATTTCTAAAACGTCTAAAAACTCATCAGCATCTAACGAAATCTCGCGTTTTGTTAACCCTTCTGCCACATAAATATAAATCAATTCATCCGCAAATCCAGGTGACGTATAAAAAGAAACAATAAATTCCATACTGTCAGATACATAACCCGTTTCTTCTTGTAACTCTCTTTTGGCACAAAGTAAAGGCTCTTCATTTAAATCAAGCTTACCAGCCGGAATTTCGATAATGACTTTTTCTAATGCTTTTCGATATTGGCGAACCATGACGATTTTCCCATCGGCTGTAATCGGGATAATCCCTACCGCACCAGGGTGTTTAACAACTTCCCGTTTACTTTGTTCCCCATTAGGTAGTAAGACATCTTCAAGTTGTAAGGAAATAATTCGTCCTTTGTAAATATCTTGTTTCCCTATTGTTTTCTCTATTAAATGATCCAAAACTATCATTCCTTTGTTCTATTTTATTTTTCTCGCTCATAAAAGTGTAACACAAGCAGTTTCTTCAGTCGCATCCTACCGATTTCATAGAAAATTTTTAATAAAAGGAGACGATTCATTTGAAAATATTTGTTCATGCAAATGGTGTCAGACTAACAGGGAAAGCCTGGGAAATTAAGGCGAAATTAAAAGAAGCCAGTCAACATTATCATTATGTAAAAGAATGGAGTGAGACAGTTTACCCACCCAAGCCTAAGCTCACTTTAGTTGATTCGGCAACTGCTAAAAAGAAAATCGGATCATCTTGAAACGTTCGCCCCATTGTTTTAATTTCTTGCCCGTATAAATTAAACGCTTGAGCGATAATCGTTTCTTCGCCTTTTAACTCTGACCAGACAATATCATGTTCAACCAACGAATTTTCTTTACTTATTTGATTTTTTATTAATTGCCGATCGGAGGTTTTCATTTCAGGAAATGGCAAAATGGAGCGGGCATAAGTAAATTGAAACAAAGCCGTTCTTGTATGATGGCTTAAACCTTGTTGTCTTTGTCGTTTATCATGGAATGAAAGTCTCGGAATCCAAACCGGAATCCCATCTAACGCTCCAATTACATTAGCCCATTTCGCTTGTTCAATACCAGAAAAACCATATTTGGTACCCGTGCCAACAACACCTGGTCCAACTGATACGACAACTAAATCGGCTTCTAAGTGTTCGGTCGCAAATTGTAAGGCTGTTTGCAAGGTCGTTGCCTCATACATGCCACCAAACGCTTGACCAATCGTAATGGAATAAAAACGTTCATATAAATGAAGTTTTTGTAAATGTTCACTAACTGACAAAGCTAACGCTGCTTGATCGTCAAAAATAACACATACTTTTGCCTCTTTATGTAGGAGCTGAGCGATTGAAAAAACGAGTGGAACCATACTATGGAGTTCCGCTAATAATATTTTCTGCTTCCTTAAAGAAAATTTTTCGGAAAAGAGGGAATGGAATGGACTTTCTTGTGATTCGATGGCCATCACACTATGCTGCATCGGAGTATATCTCAATTTCATAATATGGCCATTATCTTCAGATTGCTCATGCTCACTCGACTTTTCGTAACTTGCCCTCACAAAGTCATACCCACCTGTACCAAGCCGTAATAAAGAGGCTGTCACATTAACTAAAACGACATCCCCTTTTTGAACAGGTTTTGTAAAAGCCTTATATAAAATCGCCTTTTTTGAAAACTGATCCGTCTCGAGCCACTGTACTTGCTTATCTTCACTAATAACCCGAAGAACTTTTACCAGCTCCTCACGATACATATACTCACCCGCCCTAATCCCAGAATACTACTAGCATATCTCAAACTTATGGAATTTATGATCTGAAATGAAAAAGTAAAGCTATAAACAAACAAGTAATGCTCATATCGGAGAATGATAAGGAAATTTGCAGAATGGCTCGAACTTCCTCTTATTCGGCTTATTCTCTCCTGCTCTCTTTCCTTTTTACGCCGAATTCTCTTTTATTCGGCTTATTCTCTCCTGCTATCTTCCCTTTTTACGCCGAATTAGTTTATATCAAGCCTCCTGATTCCTTCCTTCTTTTCAAAAAAAAAGAAAGCAGCACGTAGACTACTCTCTATGAGATAACAAAGGCTCAATACTATGCTCGAGCATCTCTTTATTCACTTCCCCTTTAAAAACATGCTCAATAATGCCTTCTTGATTTATAACATATGTCCTTGGAAATCCAGTAATATGATACTCCTCATAAACCTTACCTTCCTCATCGAAAAAGACAGGTAGTGTCAAACCGATCTCCTCAATAAATTCAGGAGCATCTGTTAATGCTCGTTCAAATCTTTGCATATTAATCGTTAAGACCGTTACATCATTTCCGTACTCTTCATCTAACTCCATTAAATCAGGCATCTCACGTATACATGGCTCACACCATGAAGCCCAAACATTCAAGACAATAACATCTCCAAAAAAATCACTTAAACTTTTTGTTTCCTCCTCATACATTGGCAAAGTAAAGTCAATCGCTTCCATTCCAGGTTCACTGCCAACTTCCAATCGATCCGTCATAAAAAAAACGACAATTCCACCAATTACGGCTGCTATTAATATAATCATTGTTACATGCTTATTCATCCAAGTATCCCCCTCAACTTTAGCCACGCTCTCATTATAGAAATAGAAATGAAGAGTAGCAAGTAAACCGAGTGACTATTTTGTTACAGCTTATATCCCGCGTCCCTTTAGGAGGAGGTGTCTACTCTAAATCATTTCTAATCCAAACCCTTCAACAACATAAAAAAAGCTAATGAAAGCCGCTATTTGGCCTGCATTAGCTCCTATTTATTTAGTTTGTCTTTGATTCATTTGAATATAAACGAAAAATCGCAAACTCTATTATCCTACTATTTATTTTAAGAGGCGTCCTCAGTAGAATCATTTTTAGCTTTTAAATCCTGAGTAGGATCATTTTTAGTCTTTAATTCCTCAGATAACTGGTCAATCGACTGTTTCACATTCCCTTTTCCAGAGAAATTTTCAATCAGTTCCTTGACATCAATACCAGATGATTCTTTTAAAGTTGTTTGTAGAGTAGACATTAAGTCCGTCGCATAGGACGTTACTTTATTAGCCCCACTCCCTTCACCATTTCCACCTGTATCCACAACCGTAATCTTATCAATGTTAGAAAGTGGGCTCGCAATTTCTTTTGCGTAATTAGGTAACATTTCCAAGATCATATCAAGCATTGCCGCTTGACCATACATTTCATATGCTTCAGCAATTTTCTCTTTCGCTTCAGCTTCGGCAAGACCTTTAAGTCGGATAACTTCCGCTTCACTTTCCCCTTTCGCTCTTTCCGCTTCAGCATGCGCTAAACCATCGACACGAACCTTCTCTGCTTCGGCTTTAGCCATCGCTTCAACACGATATTTCTCCGCATCGGCTTCGGTAACTTGTTTCCACTTCGATGCTTCGGCAGCCTGTTCAACGGCATAACGATCGGCATCAGCCTTTTTCTTCACTTCTGAATCATATTGACGCTCACGTCTTTGAATCTCTTTTTCTTCTAACTCAATTTGTTTTTGACGCTCAATAATTTGAACTTGCATTTGTTGCTCCGTTACTTCTTGTTTCGCTCTTGCTTCCTCTAAATGATACGATTGGTCTGCTCTTGCTTTTGCTTTATCTTGCTCTGTGCGGAACTCTGCTACTTTTAATTGATTCACTTTTTCCGCTTCGGCAATTTCAGTCGCTCTTTCTAATTCAGAACGTTTTGCTTCTTTGCTCGCTTCCGCTTGTTTAATTCTCGTTTCTTTCTCGGCTTCAGCTGTTGCGATATCAGCATCACGTTTAATTTGAGCAATTCTCGGCTTCCCAAGTGACTCTAAATAACCATTGTTATCTCGCAAATCTTTAATCGTAAAGGAAACGATAATCAGACCCATTTTGGCTAAGTCTTGAGAAGCAACTTTTTGAACCTCTTGTGAAAAGCGCTCACGATTTCGATAAATTTCTTCTACCGTCATTGTCCCTAAAATAGAACGTAAGTGACCTTCAAGTACTTCCTTCGCTTCTTGTTCACGCTCTGCTTTAGGTTTCCCTAAATATTGTTCCGCCGCTGTTGCGATTTCACCAATCGAGCTACCAATTTTAATGATCGCAGTTCCATCAGCAATAACCGGAACACCTTGCTCCGTATAGACTTCTGGCGTTTGTACATCTAGTTTACTAGATAATAGTGTAAGTGGTTCGGCTTGTTGGAAAACTGGTAAGACAAATGTACCACCACCACGAACAATTTTTATTTTATTACCGATCGCATCAGTATTAACGTTTTTTGAACCTAAAAAGCTTCCTGTCACGATTAACGCTTCATCGGGACCAGCCGTACGGTATTTTGTAATAAAAACAGCTACTAATGCAATCACAATCGCTACTACTAAACCTATAACAATAAAAGGTGCTTCTAACATTTTTTAGCCTCCACTATCCATTTTTTATACATCTAATTGCTCGTTTTCTCGCTCTGCTACATAGAGAATTCCCGCTTGAATATCAATTACAATCACTTCTGTGCCTGATACAATCGCAGGACCTTCAAAGCTTTTAGCTGACCTTGAAATATGACCACTATGATCTCTAATCATGATTTCACCAAAACCGTCCTCTGGAATCGAAATAATGACCTCAGCAATTCGTCCGCGTAAATCATCTTCACTATAACCTAACGTCGCCTCTGCATTTGATAATGGCACAAGAATAAAAACATTTAATAATGTGACTAACAATAAGGCAACCCCAATTGAAATTGCGATTATAACGAAGGAATTAATCGGTAAATATTCTAATAAATATCCAGAAGCACAGAAAAAGGTAAGAAATGATAGAACGAGTACAGGGTTGAAAATTCCATCAAGAAACCCAAAAATGGCATCTAAAAAATCGCTAAGAAGTAAATATAGAATCGTAATCGCTGCTCCGATAATTAAACCAATAAAATAAATCTGTTGGATATCCTCCATGGTTCTCCTCCTCTCGTTCTCATAATTGGAAATCCTTTAGAGTAATTAAAAGGTCTTCCTATGTAGACAATACCTCCCTTCAATTGTATTTATTAACTAATAATCTATACGTTCTAGTTTAAAAAATGTTTCAGTTGAACACAATTAAATTCTTAAAATTTTTTTATTTTTATTTTTTAAAAAGGCTTGCAATCTCATTTTATTTCTATTACAATCAATAAAAATTGAAATATCTGGATAAAGCATTGATAAAGAAGAGTAAACAAATTACGACAGTTAAGAGAGCTGATGGTTGGTGTGAATCAGTCTGTAGTTATTGTTGAATGGGCTTTGGAGCTTTCAGGCTGAACGAATAGTAGGCCTTGACGAAACGCCTTATCGTTACAAAAGGCAGCGTATCGAAATGATCTTTATTTCCGTACGTCGATAAGTGCGTTTTTTAATAAAAACGAACAAAGGTGGTACCACGGGTCTCCCGTCCTTTTTTTGAGGACGGGGGACTTTTTTATTTTATAGATCAAAAAATTTAGCACAAAGGAGATAAAAGAATGAAACGAATTGTAACTGGAATTAAACCAACAGGAGACATTCATATTGGCAATTATGCTGGAGCCATTAAACCTGCTCTGAATTTCATGAAGGATAATCAACTTGAGCCGTTCTATTTTATTGCGAATATGCATGCTTTAAATTCTGTTAAAGACACAGATCTCTTGAAAAAGCAAACGTTAGAAGTAGCGGCGACTTGGATTGCACTCGGATTAGATCCACAGAAAGCAACCTTCTTTAGACAGTCAGACATCCCAGAACTGTTTGAGCTAAACTGGATATTAGCTAACTTAACATCAAAAGGGCTAATGAATCGGGCCCATGCATACAAAGCAATGGTTGACCAAAATAACCGAGCCGATATCGATATGGACACAGGGGTTAACATGGGCTTATTTAATTACCCCATTTTAATGTCTGCCGATATTTTAATGTTTAATGCCGATGTCGTTCCGGTTGGGAAAGACCAAGTTCAGCATATTGAAATCGCTCGTGATTTAGCAGAGCAATTTAATCATACTTTTGGCGAGACATTTAAGCTCCCTAACTATTATATTGAAAAAGAAGTTGCCGTTTTACCAGGATTAGATGGCCGAAAAATGAGCAAAAGCTATCAAAATACGATTCCTCTGTTCTGTAAACCAAAAAGATTACAGAAATTAATTAAACAGATAAAAACAGATTCATCCTTGCCATCGGAACGAAAGGATCCAACATCTTCCCCACTTTTTACAATGTATCAAGCTTTTGCTACCGCAGATGAAACGTTAGAAATGAAAAGACGATTTGAACTGGGAATTGGTTGGGGAGAAGTAAAAGAGTCCCTTTATACGGTCATGAATCGCGAATTAGAGAAACCAAGAGTTAAATATGAAGAACTGATCGCCCAGCCAGCCGAAATTGAAAAACTCTTAGCAGTTGGAGCCGAAAAAGCACGATCTTATTCGGCAAAGAAGTTAAAAGAAATCAAAGAAAAAGTCGGGTTATTATAATGAGCAAAAGCTCCTAAAAGATTCATTATAAGCTTTTAGGAGCTTTTGATGAGTTTAAAATTAAATCGCACCGTAATTTGCTGCAGCTCGGATTTTCATTACCTATTCATGGCTTTTCGCACCGTAATCCGCTGCAGCATGGCTTTTCATTACCTATTCATGGTTTTTCGCACCGTAATCCGCCACAACACGGATTTTCATTACCTATCCTCCTCTTTTCGCTCCCTAATCCGCCACACCTGACTAAAAAAAGAGCAATGGGTATACCATCACTCGAAAATTCCTCTATATTTAGAGCCACCATCTACTTAGCAGCTTTTGTAGTAGTGCTAATTTCCTTTTATACTTTATTTAGAGCTAATTCAATTTCTTCATCCCCATTTGATCCAACTCTTACATAAATTTTTTAAGAAGGTTGTTCCTCTTTATCGTAAACAGGAACCCACCCTTCTTTTGTTTTAAAAATACGAACCGCCACAACTTTCCGATCTTCTTGTAAAGTAAAGTAATGACGATAATATTCGGGAACAGAAATCAGATCTCCTGGCTCAAGTTCAACATCAAACCACCTTTTATCTTGACTTTCAATCGCAAAAATTCCATGTCCACTAACGATAAACCGCACTTCATCATCTGTATGATGGTGTTCATTTAAGAAATTTTTTAAAAGCTCATCTAAATTTGGTGTTGAATCCGATAACGAGATTACATCTGCCGTTAAATAACCACGGCGGGCTGAAATATCAGCAATCTCCCTTTTATAAACTTTTAAAATCTCTTCTTTATTTTCATCTGTTAACGTAAAGTTTTCCACTAAATGTTCTGGTAAATTATCTGTCCCCCACTTCTCATAAATAACTCCTTGTTCCTCTAAATATGAAACGAGTTCATCCCCTCTTAATCTTTCATCATTATCATGAAAACGTAACGTTGCCATTCCCAATTCCTCCTTTAATTAAATGTTTATATTGTAATTGTCGTAAGTGAAACGAACATAAAAATTCAAAGGCTTCAAGATGTTTTTTCGCCTCAAAACCTGTTCGCCCCCATACGGTAATTCCATGATTACGAATTAATACTCCTTTTATATGAGGAGTAATTTGGTTAGCCAACTCTTTAGCTAATTTAGGAATTTCAGCATAGTTTTTAATAATCGGTAAAGTGATTTCACCACCCTCATCCCAAATCCCAAACGCTTTAATTAGTTCTTGACCTTTAAAAGTGATAAAACCTTGGTCTCCATACAAATCCGAGATAAGATTATTATCCAATGTATGAATATGCAAACTACAGCCTGCATCGGTGTTTTGATAAATTTCAGTATGGAGCAATGTTTCAGCAGACGGCTTTAAATGAGTTTCTTCAACTGCTAAACCTAATTCATTCACCAACAAAAAATCTTCATCTGTTCTTTTTCGTTTATCTTTTCCGCTTGCCGTTACTAAAAAGGTAAGCGGATCCGAGCTTACTTTTATCGAAAGGTTTCCACTCGTACCTGGAAACCAATCTCGTGCCGCTAACTCTTCTTTAATATCAGCAAGCTCATTCCAACGTTCCGAACTCATCACTTCACCTCATTCTTTTTTAAATGGTTAATCACTTCAGAAAAGCAATGATGTTATTGGTTTCTGTCATCATGCCAGCAAAGTCTATAAAAGATGACCCGTTTCCTCATGGTTTTAAATAGCCCCATGCATCGATAGCTTTTTTCAACGCATCACTTTCCTTGGTCACTTCTGGTAAACTCTTTCCTTCTAAAACTCCATCAATAGCGTCACGGAAGGCCCGACCTCCAGCCACTGCACCATCAGGATGTCCATGAATTCCACCACCAGCATTAATGACAATGTCATGACCAAAATCTTTGATAATTTTTTCCGTCATTCCGGCATGAATCCCTGCAGAAGGTACTGGAAATGCTTGTTTGAAAACATCATCAGCTTCTTGAAGACGTTTAGCAATCGCTTCTGTTTCTTCTTTGTCTAAGGCGACGCTACCGTATGGAGATGGGAAGAGTACCAAATCAGCTCCGGCCATTCTTAGTAATTTGCCTAATAATAAGGAAGAAGCGAATCCATAATTAGCAGATGCAGTCAGTGCCCCACTCACAGCTGGATGTGCCAAAATAGGAACATCAATGTCTGGATCCTCTCGTAAGGCTTGCAAAACATCTAACCCATATGCAAAAACATTAAATAATAATGCTGGTGCCCCAAGGTCAACCGCTTGTTTCGCTCTCTCTTTTAATTCAAACGTTCTTCCCGTTAAATTAACTGCGTAAAGAGGAAGGTGACCTGTTTGTTCTGCGGCTTCTGTAATCGCAGCTAATCCTACTGGAACTCTCTCGACTAATGGAGTTAGCTCATTTTCAAATAAAATTTCATCGTCTTTAACAAAATCAACTCCGCCGAGTGCTTGAACAAGCATCTGTTCATGTAAGGAATCGAGCGAACGACCAATGGCTGCCTTAAAAATACTCATTAA
>NZ_ALPT02000113.1 GCF_000292245.2 Alkalihalobacillus alcalophilus ATCC 27647 = CGMCC 1.3604
TTTTCAAAATCGTTAGCTATGAAACGATATTAGCAGATTAGTTTAAAAAATGCAAGGCGAGTTACAAAATGAGAGCATTTGGAGATTTTGATTAGATAGCGCATTGAAAGTCTGAACCGAGAGACAGCAACGCTTCCGTTAAATATCCTCGATATCCATACAAAAAAAAGACTACTATATATTGCTCCTAGTAGTCTCCTTCTTATAAAAACAGCAATTCCTCTTTATATATTTTCCTGTTTTAAAGCATCAATGATATTCTCTTTTTTCACCTTAGACATTGAATATAACATCGCGGCTCCGACAATCATAAAGACAGCGAATACGACAATAACGATGTTCACCCAAGGAAGTTCAAAAGCATAAGAGAATGTATTTTGATTCGTATAATAAATATAATACATAATCGCAATACTAATTGGCAGTCCGTATAAGGTTGACTTCAACCCATAGAAGATACTTTCAAAATAGATCATTTTATTAAAGGATTTCGGCGTCATTCCGACTGATTTTAGCATCGCAAACTCTCTTTTTCGTAAAGCAATACTCGTTGAAATCGTGTTGAAAATATTGGCAATAGAAATCAACGTGATTAATGTAATAAACCCATAAACAAAAATGGATAATATTTTCATCATATTTTCATCTGCTTGACGACTTAAAAAGGAGTTATGAATACTCATACTAGCCGTATCATCCATTGAATCCAACTGATCCTGTGTCGCCACTGGATCATCTGTTTGTAAGAAAAGACCATAACCTGGCTCTCCTTCTTCTTTACCCGCAATTATTTCCTCAAAAACAACCGGAGACACAATCATCGTTAAATTCCCTAACCAAGAATTGAACTACTCCCACTTATCGACCTTGCGGTCTGATTGAAGTGGGAGATTCTTGGGAACAGAGCGTACTTGCCAGCGGATTTCTTTGCCAACAGAGGTTTCTCTTATGGACCAAGCTATCCCCGTCGATTCCTGCGGTTCTGTATGTTGCTTAAGCCATGTGGAAGGTTCTTAACCCTTCAGCTAGAATATTTTTGCTGGCATTGATATCTCGATCGTGATGTTTATGGCAAATAGGACACGTCCAATCCCTTATTTCAAGAGATTTCTTGCCCTCTTGATGTCCACATTCGGAACAGATTTGACTAGATGGATACCACCTGCTTATTTTCACGATGGTTTTCCCGTACCATTTCGCTTTGTATTCTAATTTCGATACAAAGGCAGACCAGGATACATCCGAGATGGATTTGGCTAATTTATGATTACGCAACATTCCTTTGGTGTTCAAATCTTCAATACAGATCACATCGTGGTTTTTGATGATGTCTGTACTTAGTTTGTGAAGGAAATCGTCACGTTGATTCCTGACTCCTTCGTGCAATCTAGCCACTTTGCGTTTTTGCTTCTGATAGTTTTGGGCATCCAATAGATGAATACCCTTATTTTTGGCCTGTAACGCACGTCTTAAAAGTTTTCGCTGTTCACGTCTTAATTTCTTTTCCATTTTGGCTGTGAATGTATGATTGTCCATCTTGTGACCATCCGAAAAAACCGCAAAGTCCGTGATGCCTAAATCTATACCGATAGATGATTCCATTTTCTTCAAGGGCTGTACGTCTGTTTCGACTAGAATGGATACAAAGAACTTTTCGCTTGGATTTCGTCTGACTGTAGCGTTCAGAATACGCCCTTCAACCTCACGACTTTTGGCGAAGCGAACAAGACCCAGTTTCGGCAATTTGATTTTGTTGTCTACTATGGCAATGTTGCTATTTGTTTCTTTCGTGGTGTAGGATTGTACCTGATTCTTTTTAGATTTGAAGCGCGGAGCTTTCGTTTGTTTCTTGAAGAATCGAGTAAAGGAATCAGCAAGGTTTTTCAGAGAGGATTGAAGGGCAATGCTGTCCACTTCTTTTAGCCATACGAATTCCTTTTTTAGTTGGGTTAATTGGGCCGAACAAGAAGAATACGTTAATCCTTTGCCTGTTTCTTGGTATGTATCGTTCCATTGTCCTAAAAAGCGATTAAATACAAAACGAGAACAGCCGATGGTTTTAGCAATCAGGGTTTCCTGTTCTTTGCTTGGATAGATACGGAACTTATAGGCTTTCTTGACTAGCACGGCTCTCCCTCCTTCATTCATAGAACGTTTGTTCTTATTTTATCATAGAAAGGAGCGTTTTGGCTACCACCAACCGACATTCATCTCCCACCTATCGTTGGGCTTTGCCCTTCACACGATGGAGGAAGGAGTCTTCTGTCGGAAAACTATAAACTATTTTCGAGATACTCGATTTCAATTTTCCCTCCAATAGGAGTATGTTCAACGGCATTTTTAATTAAATTGATAAGCGCTTCCTTTGTCCAATTAAAATCACCACTAAATGTGGCCCCTTCTTGCCCCTTTATTTCAATTAAAATCTCTTTTAGCTCCATTGGAATTAACATTGGTTTGAGTGCTTCGTTCATTAGTTTATGTAAATTGATCGTTTCCTTTTTAAATTGAATCGTTCCAGCATCGATTTTGGAAAGCTTTAATAATGAAGAGACGAGCCAATCCATTCGCTCAAGCTGCATTTGGATGTTTTGTGTAAACTCTTTTCTTTTGACAGGGTCAAGCTGTGGATTACTTAGCAAATCAGACATCACAGTCATCGATGTCAGCGGTGTTTTGATTTGATGAGATATATCAGAAATCGCATCTGTTAGTTTCTGCTTGTCCGCTTCCAATCCAGAGCTATATTCTGACAACCTCAAGGTCACTTTATAAATATCATTTTTTAAGATACTAAGTTCTCCTTCTTGATTGTCTCTAACATCAAGGGAATAATGACCCGCATTAATTTTTCGTAAATAACCAGATAAATTTTTAATTTCGTCGTAACGCCAATAGTTAAATACTAAATAACTACCGATAAAAAGAATCGATAGAATAGTCACAATGATAGCTGCCTCGACTGAGAAAAAGTAAACAAAAAGAACGGCAATTGCCGCCATGCTCATCTGAACAATTAATAAAATTCGAACCTCTTTATTTCGAAACATTCTACACCCCAACCTTATAGCCTAAGCCTCGTACGGTCTGAATAATCTTCGGCTTTTGTGGATCATCTTCTAACTTTTCCCTTAACCTCTTTATATAAACGGTAAGTGTATTATCATTCACAAAATCTCCGGCCACATCCCATATTTGCTCCAGCAGTTGACTCCTTGAAAGAACTTGACCACGATGGTTGGCAAAAATCATAATTAGCCGATACTCCAACGCTGTCAGCAAAATTTCTTCCTCTCTTTTATACACCTTGCCTTCTAAAAGGTGAATCTGCACATCCTGAAGCTTTATCATATTTTGAGGCTTCGGCTCAGTTGTTGCTGAATTTTCATACCGCCTCAAAACCGATTTAATCCGCGAAATGAGCTCCCTAATCCGAAAAGGCTTCGTGATATAATCATCCGCTCCCATATCTAACCCCATGACAACATTCACTTCATCATCCACAACCGTTAAAAAAATAACCGGTACATCGCCATTTTCTTTCACTTGCTGACAAAGCTCATAACCCGACCCGTCAGGTAATGACAAATCAAATAAGCATAAAGAGATTTCCTTTAATTTTGAAGCGATCACTTCTTTAGCTGCTTGAACATCATGGCATAAAATTGTCTCATAGCCTTCCTGCTGCAACGAATATTCAAGCCCCAATGCGATCGTTTTATCATCTTCTACGAGTAAGATTTTCATAGAAGCTACTCCCCCTTTTTACATACCGACCATTTTTACCACCCTCTTTTTTATATCATGTTCTAACTAAACGTGCATTATCAAGAAAACGAATATCACGACGCTCGTTCACAAAAAAACGACCAAAAAAAGCTTATCCAAACGGACAGCTTTTTTATTTTACATTTACAAGTAGTTTACGTAAAAATAGCTTCTGACGATAAACACTTAGCATCAATCCAATAACAGCACTATAATAAATTCTTTCCGCACCACCGTAGCTGAGAATTGGAAAATTAACAGCAGAGTAAGGCAATAATCCAAAAATCATCAACGTGTTATAAACAAACGGGAATGTTAGTAGCACCATTCCACCCGCGATCATTAGTCGAGCCTGTTGATGTTGCATTTGCACAAGCAGGAAAACTAAACGGACAATAATCCCTATAAATACAGTAATTAAAAAGGCTGTTAATAACCATCCACCATAATAAATAACGATCGTTAAAGCTGTAACTGTGTGTATATCAGGCATAGCATTAACCCAAGTCATATCCGTTTGTCCCCATAAAGTAGATGATTGGATAATATCTCTTAATAAATTTGGAACGTAGGATTCACCAGGATCAGAATCAACCTTCAGCCAGACAGCTATTCTACTATATCGATGAGGTTCAAGAGAGATAATGGCCCAAAGTAGACTTGCCCAAATTATAACCCCATTCCAAGTCAAAAATTGTTTTTTAGTTTTTTGTCAAGCTTGAAAACGCGACTACTGTTAAAGTAATCATAACTAATAAAATCGATAAAAAAGGACCTAAATGCTTTCCTATTAAAAGAATCGGGAACCACATTATGATAAATAGAGGTATTAATTGTTTATAGGAGTTAATTTGGACATTAGATATATACCCAACAAGGCCAATAAATATAAGCATTAAAAACCATTGATGCGGAATACGCACCCCAAAAATTTCGAATTTTAATAAACCAAACGAGTAATACATATAAGGTAACTCTGTTATAGTCCCGAGACAGAAGAAAATGATATAAAAAATAGCTACTCCTAAAAACCATTTCCACTTTGTGAGAATTTTTCGGAAATCAATCAACATAAGACTGAACATAAATATAAAAGAAATAAAAACAGAAAGAAGTTGAAGTTCAACTCGCATCGCCTGTATGTCGACAAGCAAAAATGGAACAAAACTTAATAAAAACAAGCCACCTACTAAAGCAAGCATCCACCAATCAATCAATGGTCGGTGTAATTTGTTCATTTTTTTACCTAGTTGAACGGGGTCACCCATTCGTGATATCGCGTTGACTTCCGCTTCGCCCTCAGAATACCCAGCTCTCATATTGGCTTTTTTACTTTGCAGCAGATGCGAATGTAGCTCTTTTTGAACAAGGTGTTTACCTTCTTTTGATTTCATTTGTTCGGTCACTCTTGTTAAAAAAGCATCAAAGGATTTTGTGGTCATGTCCACCTCTCCTGCCCACTCAGTTTTTCCTTACGTTCCTTTTCCATTTTCCGCAAATACTTCTTCCCCTTTTTACTAGTGAGGTAATACTTATCTTCCTCCAACCATTCACCGTTCAGAAGTTCATCCTGTTCAAATCGATGCAAAAGTTGATACAGTTCGCCTTCATGATTTTCAAAATACTTTTCACCAATTTGCTCCATTTTGATTAAAAGTTCGTACCCTGTCAAAGCCTGATGACTTAACATTGACAAAACGTCTCTTTTTAACTGCTCTGTCATCACACTTGAACGCTGAAGATTAGCCAATACTTTGTTTTGCAGCTCTGGTGAGAAAGACATCTTTTTAAACACTGAATCATCCATTGACTTTTTTAGCTTTTTCAATTGGTCATCCATTACAAGTCCTCCTCATTCCACTTGATCCTTAATTTTCGTCTCGCTTGATAGAGTCTTGTTTTCACTGTTCCTTCCTTTACTTTTAACAACTCTGAAATCTCACCAACCGAACATTCTTGATAATAAAAAAGATAAATGACTTCACGGTATTTAAGTGGCAAACTAAAGACTTTGTGCACTAGCTCTTCCTCTTCTGCTTTTTCAACTGTCCGAATTTCGGGAGTTTTCTCTACTGTATGCGAAAGAAAGAAATCCTCTGCTTCAGTACGAACTTTTCGAAAGTGCCAGCTCTTTAAATAGTCCTTGCTTTGATTAATTGCAATTCGATAAAGCCACGTTCTTAAAGAGGAGCGCTGTTCAAACTGGTCAATTCGCTCATACACTTTTATAAAAATATCTTGCGTTAAATCCTCAGCAACCTCTTTATTTTTCACATAGGAATAAATAAGTCGGAGCAATTCATCGCCATATGTATTCATAATTTCTATTAATATTTCTTCTTTATCTATCACACGCTCTTGTTTTTGTTCATAAGCAAAAGCCATATTTCTCCCCCCTTTCTTCATTTGACGAATCATCCTTTCATTCGGTTTTATTTTCTTAGGCAAGTCTGAACCTTACCAATACTGCACCTCTTATCCAACCAAAAAAACCACCGCAATAGGTGGTTTTATCATCCTGTTCATTCTATTTTTAAAGTAGTCTTTTTTCTCACTTTTGTAAATAGCTTTTTAGCTTGTAGTTGATGTATCAGCAGGCTTTATCCATTTTGAAACTAAACCATGCTTTGGTGAGAAAATAAAGCTAACGAGAAAGACTAAGCCTGTTGCAAAAGCCATTGAGCCCGAAATCGATGTATCAATCCAAGCTGCAATATAGTAGCCAACAATCGCTGAAAGAACACCAAAGCTCGCACTCAATATAAGCATTACCGCCAGTTTATCTGTCCAGAGGTATGCAGCTGCTGCAGGTGTAATCAGCATCGCAACAACCATAATCGCTCCAACCGCATCAAAAGAAGCAACGGTTGTAATTGAGACAAGGCTCATAAATAGATAATGCATAAAAGCAACTGGGATCCCAAGACTTGCAGCAAGAGCCGGATCAAAGGAAGTAATCTTCCATTCCTTATAAAAAGCAATAATAAAAATAAGAACTACCACTAATACTAAAGCAAGCATCGCGGTTGTCGTTGGAATCTCACCTACAATTGGGTAAACGGTCGTTTCAAATGGAACAAATGTGATCTCCCCCATGAGAGCATGTTTCACATCCAAATGAGCATTTCCTACAGCAGTAGATATTAAGATAACTCCAATGGCAAACAAGGTAGTAAAAACGATCCCCATCGAGGCGTGCAGTTCAATATCAAGCGAGTGCAGCCACTGGACTAGAAACGCTGTTAATAATCCAGCTATAACAGCCCCTATCAGCATATGTGGACCGCTTAACTCTCTTGTTATTAAGAAAGCAACGACAATCCCTAAGAGAACCGTATGGCTAATCGCGTCTGACATCATCGCCATCTTTCTTAAAATTAAAAAGACACCAATCAACCCACAGGATAACCCAACTAAGGCAGCCGTTAAGATAATCCAAGCTGTATATGTCATCTTATTGGACGCCTCCTTCTTTTAAACCTGATTTTTCGACTCGTTTTTGATGGGCCTTAAATTGAAGATAATTAATAAAAAGTCCTTTTTCTTTCCCAAAAATAAGCGAAATAATAAAAAGTACTGCCGCTACCACGACAATAAAAGGTCCCGTTGGCCAGCCTCGTCCTAATGCACTAATAGCCGTCCCGACCACTCCTGAGATTCCGCCTATAAATGCTGACAAGATCAACATCCATTTAAATGAATGAGTCCAATATCTCGCACTAACAGAAGGAATAATTAATAGCGTCGCAATTAAAATGACACCGACGGCTTGAATACCGACCACAATTGTCGTCACAAGTACCGCTGTGTATAAAATATTCATTCCTTTTAATGAAAGTCCAAGCCCTTGAGCAAAACCTGCATCAAAAAGAAATAGCTTCCATTCTTTAAAAAGAAGCACGATGACTACTAAAACGATAAAAGCTAAAGCTAACATCGTATATACATCAGACCGTACCATCACGGCTGCCTGACCAAAAATAAAACTATCTAAACCACTTTGATTTCCACCCGGCATCCTATTAACTATCGTAAGCAGCATAATTCCTAGTCCAAAAAAGACGGAAAGAATCATTCCCATCGCGGTATCTTCTTTAACCCTTGTCGATGATTGAATCCATTGAATAAAGAGAGCCCCCAATAAAGCACTTGCCGCCGCACCTAAAATTAAGATAAATAGATTTTTTTCCCCTAATAACATAAAGGCAATAACTACACCAGGTAGTGCTGCATGGGCAAGGGCATCACTCATAAGGCTTTGCTTTTTCCAATAAGCGAGCGTACCAACGGCTCCTGCGGCAATTCCTAAAATCATCGTGCTAAACAAAACCCATTGGGTGTTACTACTTAGCAGAATGGACCACATTGGCGTTCGCTCCCATCCACTGCATGTTGCCACCGTATGTTCTCCCAATCATTTCTGGTGTGAATACTTCATTTGTTCTTCCATGCTCCACCACCGTTCGATTAAGGAAAAGAACATGATCAAAATAATTGGGAACCGTCTGCAAGTCGTGATGAACGACCATCACGGTTTTGCCCATCGACTTTAACTCCTGCAGCGTTGTCATGATGGCTCTTTCTGTTGCCGCATCAACCCCAGCTAGTGGTTCATCCATAAAATAAAGATCGGCTTCCTGCACAAGGGCTCTTGCTAAAAAGACACGCTGCTGTTGTCCTCCTGATAATTGACTGATTTGCCTTTTCGCATAATCAGCCATGCCCATTTTTTCTAACGCTGCATAAGCTTTTTCTCTATGTGTACGTGCTGGGATTTTCAACCAGCCAATCTGTCCATATAAACCCATCGTCACAACATCCAAAGCATCTGTCGGGAAATCCCAATCGACCGAGCCCCGTTGTGGTACATATCCAATTCGTTTTTTAGCCTTTTTAAAAGACTGCCCAAAAAATTGTACCTCCCCTTTTAAAAGAGGGTGTAATTGCAACATTGCTTTAATAAGAGTCGACTTACCGGCACCGTTTGGACCAACGATACCAGTAAGTGTCCCTGAATGTACCTGAAAGCTTACATCATGTAACACTGTATTTTTTTGATAAGATGCTGCCAAGTTATTCACTTGGATAACAGCCGTTTCCATGTTACTCAGCTCCTCCTGCTAACGCCTGATAAATCGTCTCGACATTATGGCGATACATTCCTAAATACGTTCCTTCATCCGTTCCTGCTTCACCCATCGCATCAGAGAAAAGCTCTCCTCCAATTTCGACGTCAATCCCCTCACTTGCTGCACCTTCGATCACTGATTCAATCATCCTTGTCGGTACACTTGATTCAACAAAAATCGCCGGAACTTGATATTCGCTAATTAACTCAATTGTATCACGAATGTCAGAAACCCCAATTTCATCTTCCGTACTTAACCCTTGTAACCCAACCACTTCTAAATCAAATTTTTCGCCAAAATAACCAAATGCATCATGGGCCGTTACTAAATAACGTTGATTCTCGGGAATTTCCGCTAATTTTTCTTCTGCTTCCGCTTGTAAAGCTTCTAATTCAGCAAAATACTCTTGCTTGTTCGCTTCGAATTCGTCCGCTAGATCAGGTGCATAGTCTTTTAGTTCTTCGACTGCAGCAGCTAGTGCTTGCTTCCATAAATCAATATCAAACCAAATATGTGGGTCAATCACTCCCACTTCTTCTTCTAAAAGGTCAGATTCAGAAATAGCATCACCAACGGCTAAAACTGGTTTTGATTGACCGATTTGATTAAAGATTTTGACCATATTAACTTCTAAATCTAACCCATTATAAAAAATAAGATCCGCTTGCTCCAATGTTGCAATATCGCCTTGTGTTGCATTATA
The DNA here is from genome assembly GCF_000292245.2 of Alkalihalobacillus alcalophilus ATCC 27647 = CGMCC 1.3604. Taxonomy (GTDB): domain Bacteria; phylum Bacillota; class Bacilli; order Bacillales; family Bacillaceae_D; genus Alkalihalobacillus; species Alkalihalobacillus alcalophilus. The sequence goes on from NZ_ALPT02000113.1 coordinate 9,601, forward strand.
TAAATGTGGGTCAACAGATGGCCCCATCAAACTTTTCACTTCAACATGCTCGCCACCAATAACAGAAAGAGGTTCCCCGATTTGAGCGATCGTGGTCATGACTTGAATTTGCTCATCCCCATCCGCATCACTTGTTACTTCCTCTTGATTACAAGCAGCCAACACAGTCATAACGACCATACTCATCAACAAAATAAATAGTTTCTTTTTCAATTTACTCCCCTCCATTTGCTTTTAGTATGTACAAAATACCTTTATCTATTTTTTTATACATAATTTTGACCAAGCTCATAATCTTAACCTTACATAAAACTTGTTCACTTAACTAAAAAAGTTTCCCTAGGGCAAATATTAAACCGATTTGGTGATACTGTCAACACATAATTTTACTTTTATCAAAAAAATTACGACTTCAAACAAAATCAGCATTTACCCATTTTTATGCTCCTAGCCACTTACAGGTTCGAGGAATTTTCTAAAATGTAAGTACGAATTAATGTTAAAACAACAAAAAAGGAGGATGCCTTTTAAGACATCCTCCTGATTGGCACTATGATTAAATTTTAATCCTCATATCCTTAATCAGATGACGAATGACAGCAGCCAACGCGATAATTAAGAACAGACTAATCACTACTGCTCCTCCTACAGAAGTGGTCAAATTAAGCCACTCTAACCAAGGAATCGAACCCGCCTCACCCCAAATTTCACCGTGAACAATTAACACGATAATAGAGAGAAGAATACTGAACAGACCAGCAAAGAAACTATAACGATAAAATCCAGCCCCGATAAACCAACCTAACAAATAGTACAAAACAAGTTCCAGTGGTGCTTTTAGAAATAATGCCATGAACCCTGTACTCATATTCGAAAAGAAAAACCATTCCACAATAGAAAAAATCGTGATGATAACAGTCAATATTAAACTTAATACAACAACAGCACCCATTGTCCCTTTAAAATAATCATTACGCGTCATCCCATTTGAGACATAATATTTGATAAAAATCCATAGAGTTAATAACCCGCAAATTAAAAAGAAAATTTTCCCAGAGTTTATCATGCCATGAAAGAATGTCCATTCAATTTCCCTAATACTCCAATCAAGATTGAAGAAATCAGGAATAAATAAAACGGATAAATACGAAATAGCATAAATCCCGACAAACCACAGCATCCAAGAACCCATCGTTCGAATTTGATCTAGACCTAACTGAAAGGCTTTTGTTGTTTTCATTCTCCTT
>NZ_ALPT02000114.1 GCF_000292245.2 Alkalihalobacillus alcalophilus ATCC 27647 = CGMCC 1.3604
AAATACTGCTTTGTAACATGTTTAACATCAGTTAATAAATGCTTATTAAACTCGCTTCATAATAGACTTCTTTTATTTAGAAAGGTAACATCTTTAACCTAAATTAGGAGTAACACAGGATTATGTTCCCCATTTGTTGCTCCTCCTTTATCAAAGTTTTATTTGGTAAATAGCCTTTATTAAATGATCTCAGTCATTATCACTTAAGAATTGTATTTCTTATCTTTTAAAAGATTGAATAAAATGAAAATAACCAAAAGCCCATATATCAGGCTTTTGGTTATTTGGATGGTGGTCAATTTATGATCAAATCTTAAATTCGTCATTGTCAAAAATGTCACCGATCTGTCCACTTAGAAGCTTTTTAAGCTCTTCCTTTGTTTCTAAACCATTTTCAATAATAAATTTATCTAAATCTTCATTAGAATGTACATGGGTTTTATATGAACCTTGTTTGATTAGGGTTAGTGTATCAATGTAAGTTGTAAATTTATTTAGTTTGAATGCAATTTTATAAGCGGAAAATAACTCTTCTAGTAAAGAATCATTTTCACGAAATGCCCAATTTTTCATTTCACTCAAAATATTATATTTAAGAAACCAGCTTTGTCTATGAAAGTTATTATTTAAAATTGCCTTATTAACATAATCTAGCGCAAAATCCAATGACCTGTTTTCTTTTTGTAAATGAATATGTGCAAGTTCATAATATACTTTGTATTTTTTTTCTGTATCTTCATGGTTTAGCGCTTCTTTATAATATCTTTCTGCATTAATATAATCCTCTATAGCTGAGTAGCAGCTTGCAGCATCCATAAATACATCTAGTAAGTCAAATTCTTTTTCCATTCCACTTTGTTTAATAACTTCTATACCCTGTTTAAAGGTTAAGGATGCCTTCTCATATTCTTGTGCCTTTTTTTGGTTTTCTGCTTTCAGTAATATTGATTGAGCATTTGCTGTTACTGCAATATTATTTGTGTTTTCAATTAATTTATCAACGCGTTCTTCAGCCAGTTTTAAAACCTCAATTTTAACCTTTTGTTCTATTTCTGTTCTGGCGTTGTGCACAGAATGTTCAATTTTTTGTGTATATATTTCCTGAAGACTTTCCTTCAATTGGCGGCTACTGTTAAATTGATAAAACGCTATTACTATTACAACTATAGAGAAAAAAATGGCGGCTGCAACGATAATATAATAAATATACTTCATAGCATGATCAGTTGTAGTTATTATTTCAGATATTACGTCTTTGGTGTTACTTTGTTGTGCATTAGGATCGTCCTGATTAACTAATTGTTCTTCAATGAACTGTTCAACGTTAAACTCAGTAGAAATATTTTTTCCGAGTAAAATCAACAAACACCAAATTATAATTAATGTTACTAATAAAATAATAAGTCTTGAGATTAATTTTTTTTCATTCTTATCAAACATTTGCATGGTTTTTCCCTCTTGTTTCCAGTAATAACTATTATTTTAACAGTCATCCATTTTCACTACAATAAAAAAAGATGCTACTGTTTAGCATCTTAAGGCTTATACATTCAATAATCTTTTTTTAAAACTTACCTCTGTATCAAAACGCAACTTTATCATTTTATTTATTTGGTTATTCGAATCCACAAAACGTAATTTAGAACGTATATAATCAAACTCAAAATAGCGTAACAGTTGAATAAAGGCAGCATTAACAAAAGCGGAAGGGATTAAAGATACGCCCGAAAAGGATAGTACAACAGTTTCTCCTCTATCTAAAAACGGTTTAACTAAATTAAAGATGACTTCTCCATCCTTTTCCGTATAACAACTGTTCACATAATCTAATACTCTTAGTACAGTTACCATACAAATTCCTCCTCTTCACCTTTACTATTTGAGAATAGATTCGTTTTAAATACAATCTCAAACAAAGTACCAGGATAAAAACCCTTAGCAATAAAAGCAACATTACTTTTATTACTACTACAACTAAGTATACCACAGTTTAAGTGTATATACACTTCACCTTGATTATTTTCTAAAACGTTTTGTAGCAATATATCAAGTCCCGCTCCCCCACTTTTATCCTTCTTAGATGTAAATCCCTTTTGAACAGATTTCAATAGAGCTTCATCGTCATCAATTCCCGGACATACAGTTCTAACAGTATTAGGTATTCCAACACCAAAATCAGATACAGAAATAATGACTTCATTATTTTTTGGGAAGTGCTGAGCAAAAACACACCCAATTTGTGCCTTTGCGTGTTCCTTAATGTTGTTAAAAATCTCCAATAAACATTCACTTACATCAACTAGATACTCTTGCTCTAAATTAATAGCATTCGAAAGCCATGGAATAAATTTGTCATCCAACCAAGAATTAACATCAGTAAATGCAATATGCTCCAACTCAATAGTTGTTTCTCGAACTTCCGAAGTAGGATCAAACGAGCTCCCACAATACTTCTTAAAAAAACCGGAATCGTCCAAATACTTTATAGGATTATCTTTATTCCCTATTCTATTCAGGCACGATGAATATGATAACCTAAATTCTATATCCTTACACTTCAGCCATTCAAGTAAGTTACTTAATATTGTTACCCCAACAGGTTCTATAAAATCCAAGTCATGGAAAATAAAGTTTACAGGGTCATCTTTAACATTCAATTTTTCATCAACGATTTCACTAATCAAATAATACATTGTATTCCTATTTATTTTTGGAGGTATCAGTACATTTAGACCGTCTTTTATAAACATTTCTTAACTCCATTATTCACAGACCTATAATTATTATAGATCAAGTCCACTGCCTTAACAATATATTCCTAACGTTCATAACCATATTTTCCCCCTTCCTACTGCCAGAGAAGTTACTCCTATTTACTCTAAACAAAAATTACGCTCCATGTTATGAGCGTAATTTAACGTTTTACAAAAAGTAACTGTACACCGTTATCACTTTTTATACTTCAATTTCCAAAGGTGGTAAACTATTCACTAAATCAACTGTTTGTACAGACACATTAATTATACGAAGCAATAAATTTAAAATATACTTTTCGTCATCTGCGTAATCATTTGGATCATCTATGATTCCTGAATTTTTATCTGTTTTAACTTGGTATTGATCAATAATCCATTCAATTGCAGAGCGACCATTTACCACATATTCATATGCTCTTTCGGGGATTCTTGAAATTGTTATGTCATTATTATATATGATAGTATCAAGTACATTTCTTTTTGGATGTTTCATTTTTGTTACATTATATGAAGGATTAGGTGTATAACTAATCTTAACATCACTATATGGTGTAACTGATTCATAATTAAGATGGAGATCAATCAGCATAGATCCAATTTCTGTAAATTTGCTATAATTAGCTAAATAGGGTATCGTTGGTAATCCCTTTTGCAATTCATTATTATTAGATGCAATATATTCTTTAGAATGCAGAATCCCGTATATATAAGCAAACACATCCTCATTTGAAAGCTCTACGCCATACTTATCTTTCCAAGTTTCTATATAGTTTTGACTAATTGCAGACGGATTTTTAGTTTCAAAAAGTGAATCTTTACTTTCGTTATAGACGAGATATGGAAATCCTTGTGCGCCACCAGAGAATAAATTCAAGTCTGAAACTGTATCTGTAACCAGACAAGAAAACTCTTTCGTACCCGCTTTTCCCGGCATCATAATTACTTTGTTATTAGAATCAGGGTTGGGGAAAATCTTAGGCATCAGGTATTGCATATCTAATAATGAGTTTTCAAAGTAGAGATTTTTTTTGGTGAATGGACGATAAAGACTATTATATATTCTTCCTTTCACATACTCCAATTTCTTCTTATTATTAAAGTTTGAAATTAGTCCTCTAGTCCACTTTATTCTGGTTGGTGATGTTAATTGCTCTTTAGTCATCCCCTTTACCATACCTTCATTATAATTATCAATCATCCTATTTATGTTTTGAACTAAATTATCGCTTGAAAAATTGTATGACCAAGAATCGCGTCCAGTAGCTATACCTCTTGAATAAGTCGTAAATACCGTAGTTTTATCCTTATCTTTCTTATTACCAATTTCCACTACATTCTCTTTATCAATTCGTTGATTAATCCAATCACTATATTCATTGGGGACAATTGAAGCAAAATTTATGTTAGAAATTGTTTTCCATGAATTTAATGTTTCCAATTTTTGATCTCGAGTTAAGTAATCATCTACTTGTTTATAATGAATATTATGAGAAGTCTTACTACTATCTTTAACCATAATTACTATAGCAACTGTAGTTCTGGAACCCAAACCGAATATTTTTCCGCCTTCTTTTCTAACAGTTTCCCCTGATGTTCTCGTGTTCCCTCTCAAATTAACTATATAAATATCATTCATCTCTTTAAACAATGAATAACGTATGCCATCTGCAGCTACACCATCTATAAAAGAACCATTACTTACAAAAGCTATAATACCATTTTCACCAATTCTATCCGAGGACCATCTAAAAGCTCGAGAGTAAGAATCATATAAAAGCTGCTTATTTATGGCCGTTGAATGTGAAACATACGTTTTTTCTATCTCTTTATCTAGTTTTGGGTACTTAATATTTTGCAGATTATCGTTATTACTTCTTTGTTTTGAAGAATATGGGGGGTTTCCAACAATTGCAAAAATTGGCTCTTTGCGTTGCTTCTCTAAACGATCATTATTTTCTTCAAACAATTCACCCTCAAATGAATTTTCTTTTTCAGTAGATTGAAAAGTATCAGTTAAAACAATCCCTTCAAAAGGGATATAATTACCACCCATAATCGAGTGATATGTTTCTTCAATATTAATTGCTGCGATGTAATAACTTAAGAGTACTATTTCATTCGCGTGAAGCTCTTGCGTATATTTGCGCAATAAATCTTCTTTAGAGATTAAGCCACTCTGTAATAATCGTACGATAAACGTCCCTGTACCAGTGAATGGATCGAGCACATGAACACCTTCATCACTAATAGACTTGCCAAAGTGTTTTCTTAATACTTCGTCTACGGAACGAATTATGAAATCTACGACTTCTACTGGTGTAAATACAATTCCTAAGCGTTCGGTTGTCTCGTTGAATCCTACCTTAAAGAATTTGTCATAAAGCTGAATGATAATTTCCTGCTTTGCTTTAAGGTTATCAATTCCATCAGCACGCACACGCACACTCTCGTAGAATCCTTCTAAGCGCTTTTGTTCTTTCACAAGACCACTTTCTTCCATAACCTTCAAGACGGCGTCCATAGCTCGTGACACTGGGTTATTATTTATAAAACTATATGAACTAAACAACGCTTCAAATACCGGTCTTGTAATTAAATGTTGTGCCAACATTTCAACTGCTTGCTGGTCTGAAATAGCTCCGTTAATATTATGACGTAGCCCTGAGACAAATTTTTGAAATTCTCTGAACGTATTACTGTCCGTATCCTCTAGCATTACACGAATACGCATTATATGCTGCTGTGCAATGTCTGCAACATCCTTTGACCAATCTTCCCAGTAGCGAACATTTCCAACTTTTTTTACAATTTTTCCGTATATGGCATGTTCAAGTTCAGACCATTCCTCTTCAAACACAAGCGGTATTTGTTCACTTCCATGTATTTGGGTCAAAGAACCTTCTCCAGGTGCGTCTCCAACGCCAATAACCTGGAGTTGGTTAGGTTTGTTTTTGTTTAGTTCTAGCTTGTTAATGGTTGCGTCAAAACGCTCATCTAATGATCGTAAAGCATTTAAGACTTCCCAAACAACACGATATTTTTCATTTTTATCTAATACTGTATTTGGATCTACACCAGCCGGAATTCCAATAGGTAAAATTACATATCCGTAATCTTTTCCGTCTGCTTTACGCATTACACGTCCTACTGCCTGGGCAATATCAATTTTTGATTTACGGGGTTTTAAAAACATGACAGCATCTAAATCAGGAACATCCACGCCCTCTGTTAAGAATCTAACATTAGACAAAATACGACATGTATGATCAGGTACATCAGATTTTAACCATGAAATCTTTTTGTTCTTTTCAAGTGCATTCATAGAGCCATCCGCATGATCAACCTCTACTCGAAATGCGTTTGAATTATTGCCGCTTTCGTTAATATAAGTTTCTACAACTTCTGAAAACATGTTAGCGATTAGTTTTGATTCTCTAATGGTTCCAGTAAATGCAATCGCACGTTTCATTGGGTCTCCAAGTGTTTCATCAGAGTTACTTTTTCGTTTCACAAGACCATTCCAGCAACCGATAATTTTTGTTACATCGTCAAATTCTAATTCATCATTACGAGCTAACATTTGTTGAAACCTACGAGCAACCACTTCTTCATCTACGGCAAGAACCATTACTTTATAGTCTGTTAAAATACCTTTGCGAATAGCTTCACCAAAACCGATTCGGTAAAGTTCTTCTCCATATATTTCTGAATCATTCATATCAGCAATAACAACAGACATCTCGTCTGCTTTTTGTTTGGCATCTTCCCCATATACACGAGGCGTTGCCGTTTGATATAATCGCTTTGCCGTTTTTATGTTCTTATCACTGTGAACCTTTGTAAAAGCACTTGCTTCCTTTCCGCTTTCAGTTGCACCCGTTGTACGATGAGCCTCATCACAAATAACTAAATCAAATTCATAGAAGCCATTCTTTTGAGCTTCAATAATAACATCAATAGATTGATAAGTTGAAAATACGGTTAAAAAATCCCCCGCCAAAACACTATTCTCAATTTGTACTTGATAATCTAAAAGCTTTTTATTATCTGTTGTTGCAGGATAACCTAAATCAGCAGAAGCAATATCCTCTAACTCATTATCGCCATTGGCCTTAGTTACTTTTCTATCTGAACATACTGCAATTGAATCCATATCGAACTTTGTATCTGCCGTCCAACCACGTAAAGTCTGGGATAACAACTGAATACTTGGAACCAAATAAAGTACACGAAATATACCCTTCTTCTCATCTGCCAATTTTTCAGCAATAGCCATTGATGTATAGGTTTTTCCAGTACCAGGAGCCATAATTAACTTTCCACGGTCTACAGATTTAAATCCTTTCACTACTGCATCAATAGCAGGAATTTGATGTGGACGTGGAGTCTTTTTATCTTGAAGTTTTACTTTATCTGGATTATTAAAAGAATAAGAAGACCAATCAATTTTACTTTCTTGCAAGTCAGATAAAGCAATACGAACAATTGGCTTATCACGGAACTTCAGGGCATCATCAGCATTATTACTCCACTTATCAGTTGATGTGACAATAATTCCTTCAGCATAATATTGTTTACCTACTTCATTTAGAAACGAATCAATATGTTCTTTTCGAATTGTCGTACCTTTAGAGTAGAACTTACACTGTACTGCAATTAACTCACCAGTTTCACGTTTTCTAGCTACTAAATCGACACCCGTATCCTTTTTAGGTATATTATAATCGCTAGGAACTTCACTCAACTTCCATACTTTATCAAACAAACGGGAATACATTGGTTCCTTTTTTAAATAGACAGCAACCAGTAACTCAAATAGTGTTCCTCTATCACGTTGCTCATGTTTTTTTGTATCAATTTCATTCATTAAAGCAACAAAACTTTTATGGTTTTTTAGCTCCAAACCCCTCACCTTACTTTCATCAATAAAAATTCTCTATTTGCATTATATCAAACAAAACAAATTATCTTAGAACTTATATTATTGAATATCTCAATTGTTTTATTTTCATCTTCTTCACGTAATTCCTTAACTAGATGTGCTTATTCTTTTAATGTTGTTTCTAAATCACTATGCTCTAAACGTTATGCTCTTCTGAAGCTCACGTTCTAAAGCGATGCAGCCGCAACACCTTACGACCTTATTTTGTAGTTCAGGGTGATATTCCTGTGTTTCAACTTCTGGTGTGCAAACAATTCATCTGTTGAAATTCCAATAAAAAAGAAACTCATCTCCTAATTTCAGCGTACATCTTCTTCTATCTCGTAAAAACATAAATTGGATAGGATCCTTTTATTGGCCACACATAGTCTAGCCTCCGCTTCCATCCAGTAAAGGGTAAAGGCTACGCCCTCCCTAACGGTCGCCCTTGACTGAATGGAAGCTCCGGCTGCTATGTGGTTAGGCCAACAAAAGATTCTCTCTGTGTCACAAACACAACTTCTTCATTTCTTTTCTAGCAATTCCACGAAGCTAACTAACTATCCCCATTAACTTGCTCCACTGGCTCATATTCAACTAACTCTGAAAGTTTTATATCTAGGCTGTCGCAGATTCTAATCAATGTTTCTAGTTTCATTGTCTCAATTTGTTCCTCATGCCACAATTTACTTAATATCCCTCTGCTTATTCCTGTAATTTCACTTAAATGCGTAACAGTTTTAATCTTCTTTTGCGCCATAATTAATTGCAAATTATTCGTTAACATTCTAGTAACCTCCAATTTATATGACTTCTCGTTCTTATTGTAATCCAAAGATATCTATATGACAAATAAATAACACATTTTGTTAACTACAGTTAACAAAATGTGTTGTAAAAAGAACAAACGTTAGGTATAATATAACTATAGAAAGAAAAGATCCAAGCCTGCTGCAGCTATATCGAATACCAAGGCCAACCAAGACCCCATGTAAACACACAGTCTTATCTTATGTAAAAAGAAAGCATAACACTAAAAGAATTGAACACTTTCCTCCTACAAATATAACCACTCCATCTAATTAACTTCCAGTAACAGTGGTCCTGAGCCGATCAGGACAAATCTCTATTGGTGGGACTCAATATGGAAAATCGCAAAAGAAAATATACAACCGAGGAATTAAGAAATATCAGACGCAAGGTAATGACCATCACAGCCTATCTCATTGAGAGCAGTAAATATAACCGCAGTAAAGCTATGAAAGTAGCCTGGAATATGATTAAACAGGTCTTCTATACAAAAGTTAATGTCAGTTTCGGTAACCGTCAAACCGCCCTCAACCATCTACAACATTATAATCCCCGTCGAATTAAAATCACTCTTCAACATGAACCAACCAATCCCTTTGATCGAAATGCTATAGCCGTTATCGTAACAGTTATCGGAAAAGATTCTTATCAAGTTGGTTATATTAAGAAGGCATTTGCTGAAGTATACGCGCTCCTCCTTAAAAAAGGCCTTCATATCCAAGCAACATTTGAAGGAATTACTGGAGAAAACAAGGTACTCATTATGGTCTTAATATCGGTTATGTTATGTAATCGACTATGCTGCCTCTAGACAAAATCGTATTTCCCAGAGTATCCCTCGGTTACGAAGCACACTCCTCTCTATCTGTATAACAGCATTGGTTCAGTGTTGGATTCCCTATCCTTACACGTCTGTCGTGGGTATCGCGAGAATCTGAATCTGATTCCGTATTTAGCGAAGAATGAAGTTTATAAGGAGTAATATTTAAGCTGAGGCTCTGTAAAATTGATGCTTTTCAACTATTTCTTTTAATTAAGCAATTTCTTCTTTTAATAACTTTCAGTTTAACTTATTTTCAAATTCAATGATTATCTCGTTTACAGTTATGTTCATTTTGTCACCTCCATCATCACTTTTTATTAGAAAAATAATATATACTTTTTTCATTTACATAATAGAAAGAAATAATTTTCCGGTATCCCCTTTATATATGAAAGAAAATGTTTGTAACGATACTATATTCTAAAAACGTATAAATACCTTACTAGTGACTAGTTGCCTTTGCAAGAAGCCGTTCTTCTGGTTTTTCACTCTGACACTAGTACTCATAGGTAAGGCATCTCCTTTCAGTTGATAGCGGATAACTAACTGGAGGGTACCCTACCTCTTTTTTGTTTAGATTCTTTTACACATACTATTACACGTCATCATCTTATTTTTTCTAATGCTAAATAGTTTTCTTAATTTATCTTGTGTAACAGGATCATCCATAAATATTTTAAAATTAGGTAAAGTTGTGTCCAGAATCTATTCGCACTTTCAGCATATATTAATGCTTTTCTTGCATGTATTGATTCACCGTTCATCCCCTGAAAGAGTCTTCCAACTCATCTATGTGGTATCACTATTTCGTTCACTGATAGGCGCCACGGTTAGTCTTATTCTTATTCGCTCTTGTTCTGCTTCGTTGAGTTTGATTATGAACATTCATCCGCTCCTTGTTTAGCTCATAACTAACTCGAGCACTTTCTTCATAGTCCGTTTGTCCAAGTGGTGTATACAACCTTCCATATAGATCGGTTATCCCTTCCCCCGCTCGATCTCGTCCAATAGCCGTGCCATCATAACGATGATCAATCGCTGGTCCATTGCTTTGCATATTGTTTGCTCTTATATCTGTATTCGTGGCATCGGTTCCCACTACTTGGTTGTCATCCACACCACAACCTGAAAGAGATGCTGCCATCAAAGCTGTTAACGCAATCGAAACTGTGGTTTTTTTCAAAGTCATT
>NZ_ALPT02000115.1 GCF_000292245.2 Alkalihalobacillus alcalophilus ATCC 27647 = CGMCC 1.3604
TCTTATTCCGCTCGGAGGATGCCCAAGAAGGCTTAAGTGCATTTATTGAAAAACGTCCAGCTGACTGGTCTGGGAAATAGAAGAGTAAGAATGATCATAACTAATGGCGATATCGGCTCACCGATATCGCCATTTTAAACAAAATAAAGAATGAGAGAAATGGATGTGAAACCAAATGGAAAATAAAGTCCAAACGTTAAGAGAGGCGATTGATTTACATGTAAAAGATGGTCAATCCGTTGTACTTGGTGCCTGTTTAGAGCCGATGATTCCATTTGCTGCTGCTTTTGAAATGATTCGTCAGCAAAAGCAAGAGTTAACATTAATCGCACCGATATCGGATATTTTATTTGATCTCTTAATTGGAACTGGAAGTGTAAGCGGTATTAAAACAGCTTGGGCAGGGAATGTGAGTGCAGGACTTGGGCATAACTACCGGCGTTCCATTGAAGAACAAATCCCTTCCAAAATTGACATAGAAGATCATAGTAATTTTTCACTTGGATTGTCATTATTAGGGGGAGCAATGGGGGTGCCTTATTTGCCGACCAAATCTTTATTAGGTACAGGCCTACTAAAAAGCAATCGCTCCTTATCTGTTCATGAATATCAAGGGGAGAAATTAGTACATGTTCCAGCTTTAAATCCAGATGTGGCGATTCTTGGTGTTCAACGTGCCGATAAACAAGGTAATGCTCATTTTTGGGGAAATATCGGAGTTGCACAAGATGCTGCCCTTGCCAGTAAAAAAGTGATTTTGTTAGCAGAGGAAATAGTGGAAACCGAACTGATTACAAGTGATCCGAACCGAGTGCTCGTGCCAGGCTTTAAAGTCACCTCGGTTGTCCATTGTCCAGCTTATTTTCATCCTTCGCCAATGCCAGGCCATTACAGCCGTGATCATCTCTTTTTCCATGATTACCATAAAGAAACGAAAACGAGACAAGGTTTTTTACAATGGGTTGAAAAATGGGTCATGAGTGTCACGACTCATCAAGAATACTTAGAACGACTTGGGCATGAGCGTATTTCGCAACTGAAAGTGAAAACAGAAGCATTGGCCGCATCTGTTAACTATGCAGCGGAATAGATGGGGGAGTGATTATGATGAATTATACAATAGAAGAATTAATGGTCGTAAGTGCGGCAAGAGAAATTCAAGATCATGAAGTGGTTTTTGTTGGAATGAGGTTGCCCATGCTCGCGTTTGCAGTGGCAAAAAAGTTACACGCACCGAATGCGGTCGGTTTTTATGAATGCGGAATCGTTCGGGATTTCCCCTCTGAACAGCTTTTATATACGATGGGGGATACACCGAATGTGATTGGTTCACAATGGTGTACAACGACAAATCATTTAATGTACTTAATGCAGCAAGGTTATGTTGATTGTGGTTTTATCGGTGGAGCAGAAGTGGACCAATACGGAAATGTGAATACCTCTTACATTGGAGACTATAAAAAACCGAAAATAAAATTACCAGGTAGTGGAGGAGCAGCCGATATTGCTTCTTTATCGAAACGTTTACTCGTAATTATGAACCATGAAAAAAGAAGGTTTAAACCTAAAGTGGAATTTATTACCTCACCTGGCTATGGAGATGGTGGGAATTGGCGCAAACAGCAAGGGTTACCCCGTGGTGGCATTGGAGCTCTGATCACAACTTTAGGAGTAATGAGAGCGAATGAGGCAGGTGAGCTTGAATTAAAAACAATTCATCCAGGTATCTCGTTAGAACAGGTGAAAGAAAGCACAGGTTGGGAGCTGAAAGTAAACGCTCAATTAGAAGAAACCGTTGCCCCTTCTAAAGAAGAGCTAGACGTAATTCGAAGTATCGATCCAGAGGGCTTTTGGACGGGAAAGAAAAAATAAGGAGTGTTGAGTGTGAGAAAGAATGAAATTGAAGTTCTCGTCAATTGGGGCGATACAGATAAAGCGGGGATTGTTTATTACCCCAATTATTTTAAATGGTTTGATATTGCTGGGCATCAGTTTTTCAGAAGCTGTGGGTTGTCGCCAACAAACTTAGAAAAGGAACGACAAATCATTTTGCCTATGTTAGATGCGAGATGTACGTTTGAAAAAACATTATTGTATGAAGATTTAATTACAATTCGAACGACGGTTCTTGAAATCAATGACAAAACGATTAAGTTAAAACATGAAGTTTTTAATGGTGAGATTAGAACAGGAAATGGCTATGAGTTGCGTGGTTGGGTGAAGCAAACCGGAGAAAGTATAAAAGCAGTACCCATTCCTGATGACGTGAGGACGATTTTACAATCCAATGTCGAAAAGGAATCTGCTGTTCTTGCGACGACAAAGTATAATGCATAATATTGTAAATTCCTCTATAATGGAAGAAGAATCAATCTATGATTAAATTTTTCTAACTAATGGATGGTGACAAAATGAAACCAAGGTCGTTGATGTTTACATTATATGGGGAATACATTAAGCATTATGGTGGTGAAGTTTGGGTCGGGAGTTTAATTCAATTAATGGGGAAGTTTGGCGTTTCTGAATCATCTGTTCGTGGGGCTATTTTTCGAATGGTCCAAAAAAACTTACTCCAAGTACGCAAAATCGGCAACAAAAGCTATTATTCCGTTACCGAATTAGGGAGACGACGAATTGAGGATGGGGTTAAACGTGTTTATACGACTCAAAGTCAAGCATGGGATGGAATGTGGCGTATTTTAACGTATTCTTTTCCAGAAGAGAAAAGAGAGCTCCGTAACATTATACGAAAAGAGTTAAACTGGACTGGGTTCGGTGTCATATCGAATAGCACATGGGTAAGCCCAAATCCTTTAGAAGAGCAAGTATTAGAAATGATTGATACGTACAAGATTCATGATCATACTTTTTTAATGAGTGCGGGTTCGATTGTTTCGCATGACAATGAGAGCATCATTAAAAAAGGATGGGATCTAGAAAAGATTTCGAGTGAATACGATGGTTTTATCGAAAATCTAACGCCTAAATTTGAAGAATTGCGTGAAAAAGCCTTAAATAATTTATTGACAGATGACGAATGTTTTATTGAACGAACTAAGCTCGTTCATGAATATCGGAAATTTTTATTCCAAGATCCTGGTTTTCCACGCGATTTATTACCAAATAACTGGTCTGGTTCAAAGGCACGTGATTTATTCTGGCAAACACATCAGTTAATTTCGATTCCTGCTGTTCGTTGTTTTGAACAATTATTTGAATCTCCACCAGATATTGATGTAGAAAAAAACCGTAATCGAGCGATCAATCCATTTCGAGAAATCACGGTTCCATTTTAAAAGACCTTTTTCGGCATTTAGGAACTAGAGTTTGGATAAATCTAGGTTAAGGGATGGTTATAAACATGAGGACCTATAGGAGGAATCTATGAAACTAGAAAAAATTGAAGGCAGAGGATACCGTGTTGGGGTACCTGTGCCTTTTCCGATGAAGTATATATATTGCTACTTATTTAAAGATGAGGATCATTATGTGTTAGTGGATGTCGGCTTTCATTATGAAGAAGCGAAAAAGTGCTGGCAAGATGTATTTGTTGAAATAGGGATCACTCCAACTGATATTAAGACGATTTATTTAACTCATTTTCATCCAGACCATTCCGGACTTTGTGGTTGGATGCAAGAGCTCACAGGGGCAAAAGTGTTTATGCATCATACCGATAAAGAGATGATGGAGCACGTTTGGGGAGAAGATGCAAATCAATCGACAGTTTTAGAAACGATGTTTATCGATTATGGTGTGCCTGCTGATTTAAGTGAGGCTGTCCGCTTTCATATGGATAAATTAGCAAAGCATGTCCACCCGTTGCCTACAGTTCAATCGATTGACGAACATATATCGTGGAATGAACAAGAGTGGGCGGTCATTCATACACCTGGCCATAGTGGTGGTCATATTTGTTTTTATCAAAAAGAAGACAAAGTGTTAGTGGCAGGTGACCATATTTTAGATAAAATCACTCCGAATATTAGTGTTTGGCCGCGGGCAAGTCAAAGGCCACTTCATGAGTATTTAGATTCATTAGAAAAGATAAAACAATATGAGGCGAACTACATTTATACGGCCCATGGTCAAATGGTGACCGATCTTTCAAAACGAGCTGATGAAATTATTAGTCATCACCAGGAACGCTTAGCGAAAATAGAAGCTCTTTCTAATGGAAAGACTGCTTATGATGTGGCAGAACAATTATTTGCTCATAAAAACTTAACTCCGCATCAATGGCGCTTTGCGATTGCGGAGACTCTCGCTCATCTTTTTTATTTAGTTGAAGAAGAAAGGGTTACAAAAAGTACGACCAAACCATATGTCTTTTATCAAAGTAAAAACGTGTAAAAAAACTATCGTTAAAAACATGTAATGCCACTTCTCGGCAGGTACATGTTTTTTATGTTGATTTCATGAGATTTTTTGTAAATTGATTTCTGATTTTTCAGCTAAATAGTAGTGGTGTTTGATAATATTAATTATTCGTTCGTCTAAAAAACATAATAAAAATATTGACAGATAATTTAGAATGTTTTATATTACTTAATATAGACGAAAAGAATAAAAACATAATAAAAGAGGTGTTAACAAGATGGGCAAAAGTGAAGCTGAAGTTTTATTAGAGAAGGTTCAAAAGGGGTTTACGGTTGAGCGTGTCGAGGATATGGATGAAGCCTATTTAAAAGCATTAAAGCAAACGTTAACCATCGTTGGTGATACGGAGTTACTAAGTGTACCGCCGTTACTGACTGTTTATAATGAGGCACCAAACTTGAACTATAAAATTACCGCCTTAGCCGTTATGCAAGATGAGATTGGTCACGCTCATATTGCCTATCGTTTACTTGAAAATTTAGATGTGGATGTCGATGAACTCCTTTATGAGAGGGAGCCTAATCGTTGGAAAAACCCTTATGCCTTTGATTTCGAACTGGATAATTGGATTGAACTAGGGGTCTTCAACGGATTATTTGACAGAGCCGGATACACTCTTTTAGGTGACGCTCATGAACATACATCGTATGGGCCGTGGAAAAGAGCCTTAGTAAAAGTGGATAAAGAAGAATTATTTCACTTGCGTAATGGAGAGATCATTATGAAATCGGGGATGAAAAAACCAGAGACAGCGAAACAAGTGCAAGAGGCCGTAGATTGGATGTTTTTAATGGGACTTGAATTTTTTGGAGTAGCTGATAATTTGAAAAGTCGTTCAGCCCAATTGGATTACCGTTTAAAGGGTCGGACAAATGACGAACTTCGTCAAAAATGGTTATCAACAGCTGTTCCATTTTGTGAATCGATTGGTGTAAACGTACCAGCACATTTTGATGAAGAAAAAAATGAATACGTCATTGATGTACCATTCCCTTGTCAATTTGATGTGAAGAATAAAAGATGGCTCCATGATGAGCCTGATACATGGGACGGGGTTATCAAACGATTTAAAGAACGTGGTCCCAAAAACGAAGAATTTGTGAAAAGAATCCAAAAAGGAGCAAAAGAGCTAGAAGCAATGAGACAAGAGGGGGCGTAAATCATGGAAACGACAATGATTAGTATTGTTCCAAACAAAAAATATTGGAATGCCTTAAAAGAAGTTATGGACCCGGAGTTTCCGATTAGTGTCGTTGATATGGGGTTAATCTATGAAATCACCAAAAAAGGTTCGAGTTTACAAGTTTTAATGACCTATACATCAACAGGTTGTGCTTGTATGGAATGGATTGAAAGCGATATCAGAGAGCGGTTGTTAGAAGAAGAAGAAATTGAACATGTCGATATTCAGGTTGTGTGGGATCCACCTTGGACGGTTGAAAATTTAAGTGAAGAAGGGAAAAGGAAGCTTCGATATTGGGGGGTAAGTTCATGAATAAACAAGTGGAGTACGTATTATTTACCCGGATTAAACGAGGGGACGATTTAATGGAGATCGGTTCATTTAAAGCGGCTGATTCTGAATTAGCGAAAATTTATGCCGAGCATATTTATGATGAAGAAGATTGGGTCGAAATGCAAGTCGTTCCTAAAAGTGAGTTTATTAGTGTTAGACAGCCTGAACCACTTTTTAATAAGGAAGGAGTGAAATGAATGTCGACAAATAAAAATATCTCCTTAATTGAGCTAGCTGAAACAATAGCAGATAATAAATACATTTTAGGAGACCGATTAGTAGAAGTGGGGATTAGTGGTCCTAATTTAGAAGCGACCCTTTCGGCGGTTGCGATGGCCCAGCAAGAATTAGGTCATGCCAGGCTTATCTATCGTTGGGCTTTTGAGTTAAAAGGGTTGAATGGCAATAGAGTAGACATTAAGGATCAAACAGGAAAAGCATATAAATCAAATGTAGAAATTACAAACTGGATTGATTTAATTGCTGGTTTATACGTAACGAATATCGCGACTGACATTGTGATGAAAGCGGTTATAGCAGCTGAGCACCCAGAAGTGAATCCACCATTTAGCAAAATGTTAAAAGAACAAAACGAACATACGATTTATTCAAAAAGCTGGTGTCGTCAGCTCGTTCAAGAAAAAGGGTCGATTCCAAGAAGGTTTCATGAAGCTTTAACAAAACAATTTGAAGAAGCATCTCAGTGGCTTCGAAAAATAGAACAAGATCCTTTATTACAATCAGAAAAGATGGTTCAACATAATGGCGACCTTAGCAAACAATTAAAAGATAAAGTCGAGGTCTTTCTTCAAAAAGGAGTTGTCTCCAATGTCAACGGATAAAGTCGAATGCTCCTTTTGTTCTTCTGACCAAGTTGAAAAAATATCTTCATTTGGAACCGCTCAACTTGTCCGACAGTATTATTGCCAAAATTGCCAAAGTGTTTTTGAATACATCCGCTGGCAAAAAGAGGTAAATACGAAATAAAGAAAGGGGCAAAAAAATGGTTCAAATGAAGAAAGTTGGCGTCGTTGGTTCCGGAACGATGGGAACAGGCATCGTTCAACTAGCGATTCAAAATGGTTACAAGACCGTGATGTTTGATATCTCCAACCAAGCGGCGCAAAGGGCGAAAGAGCAACTTGAAAAGATTTTGGCACGCTTAGTCGAAAAAGGTAAATTAACAAAAGCTGATCAAGCGGAGGCGTTAGCGTGTTTACAAGCAACAACAGAGATGGACCTGTTAAAAGACTGCGATCTTATTATTGAAGCCGCATCGGAAAAATTAGAAGTAAAGCAGGCTATTTTTAAACAGTTAGAAGCCATTTGTCATGATAAGACGATACTGGCTACTAATACCTCTTCGCTATCGATTACGGAAATTGCTGGGGCTCTAAAACAGCCGGAAAAAGTAGCTGGATTACATTTTTTTAATCCAGCACCGTTAATGCCACTCGTTGAAGTGGTTTCCGGCATCAATACAAATGAGCAAACAGTCGAACAGCTTTTTGCGTGGGCTAATAGTTTAAAGAAAACGGCCGTTCTTTGTAAGGATACTCCTGGCTTTATCGTCAATCGTGTCGCCAGACCATTCTACAATGAGGCACTAAGAATTATGAATGATGGTGTAGCGAGTGTGGAGCAAATCGACCGCATTATGAAAAAGGCTGGTCATTTTAAAATGGGACCTTTTGAATTGCAAGATTTAATCGGAATCGATATTAACTTAGCGACTACTAAGACGGTTCATCAAAATTATTACGGTGAAAGTCGCTTCCGGCCCCATTATTATCAAGAAAGGCTCGTGCAGGCTGGTCGTTTAGGCAGGAAGACCAAAGGAGGTTTTTATACTTATGAGTAAGAAATCTCTTGCTATTTTTGGAGAGCATCTATTAGCCAACGCTCTAGCGGACGCTTTTTTAGAAACCGATTTCCAAGTGAGTGTTAACCAAGCCGACCCTCATACCCATATAGTTATCGAAACAAATCATTTGGTAGAGGAAAAACGGCAGGCGATGGAAAAAATCGAAACGATGGTTGCCGAAGAAGCTTTAATTGTAACCTCTTGTCTCACATTTACGGCAACTGAAATAGGTTCGTGGATGGCTCATCCCGAAAGACTGATAGGTTTTGCGACATATGCCAATTTTTCTGAACATGAATTAGTAGAAGTGGCAAAGCCATTACAAGCCGATTCCGTCTATTTAGCCAAAACAGCGGAGCTCTTTCAAAAGATTGGACTTAGTGTAGAAGTGGTTGAAGATGAGGTCGGTATGGTGTATCCGCGCATATTAGCTTTAATTATTAATGAGGCTGCTTATGCTTTAACCGAAAAAATTGCTTCGGCTAAAGCTATTGATACCGCAATGAAAAAAGGTGTGAACTATCCACTTGGACCTTTAGAATGGGCAGAGAAAATTGGCATTGAAGATGTGTATGCGGTTTTAGCAGGCCTTTATCGCCAATTTGGAGAAGAACGCTATCGTCCAGCACCTTTAATTAAAAAGCTCGTTTTCGCGAAGTGGGTTGGTGGTGAGACTAAAAAAGGCTTTTACCATTATGATCATTTTAAAAACAGACAAAAAGAATTAATAGAAAACTAGTTTGTCTTTTCAAGTGCAGTACCGATTTATGGCTAAAAATTATGATCAGCTTTGATAATGTTGAGATGAAGGAGTGTTTTATGTGTCTGTAATCAAAGATACTTACCAACTATTTATTAATGGGGAATATACAAACAGTCGTGATGAGAAATTTTTTGAAGTATATAATCCTGCTACAGGTGAAGTAATTGCTCGAGCTGCAAAAGCGACCAAGGAGGATGTTGACCGAACAGTAGAGGCTGCTCGTATGGCTTTTGAATCGGGAAAATGGCCAAGAACATCGCACACCAAAAGAGCACGGATTTTAAATCAGATTGCCGCAGTTATGAGGGAGCGTTTTAATGAACTTGTTGAAGCGGAAGTTTTGGATACAGGAAAAACCGTTGCTGCAGCCCAAGGACAAATTAATCAAGCAATTGAGGATTTTGAATTTTATGCAGGGACAATTGCTACCTTTGGAGGGCGGACAAACCCGATGCCTGGTCAGTTTTTTAATTACACATTAAAAGAGCCTGTTGGTGTTTGTGCTCAGATTATTCCGTGGAATTATCCACTTATGATGGCGGCTTGGAAAGTGGCCCCTGCACTTGCGGCTGGTTGTACTGTCATTCTGAAACCAGCTTCTCATACCCCTATAACCGCTTATATGTTAGCTGATATTTGTCAGGAGGCAGGCGTCCCTCCAGGAGTTGTAAACGTTATCACTGGTAGTGGATCGGAAATAGGTCCTTATCTTACAGAGCATGCGGGAGTTGATAAAGTCGCCTTTACAGGTGAGACCGAGACAGGGAAGGACATTATGGCGAAAGCTTCTGGTACATTAAAACGCGTCACTCTTGAATTAGGTGGGAAATCACCAAACATCGTCTTTGATGACTGTGATCTTGAGGGAGCGGTTGTTGGTTCTGTTTATGGCATTTTTTATAATACCGGACAATCATGTGAAGCGAGATCAAGATTATTTATTCATAAAAATATTTATGATGAATTTGTAAACAAGTTTCTTGAAAAAACAAAAGCTTTAAAAGTAGGTGACCCATTTAATAAAGAAACACATGTAGGGGCTCTTATTTCCAAAGGTCATCAAGAGGTTGTCGATGGGTATGTGAAGCTTGCGGTTGAAGAAGGTGGCAAGGTGTTGTATGGCGGCCAAATTCCTGAAGGGGAAGAATTTAAAGAGGGTTATTGGTATTTGCCAACGGTTATTGGGGATGTCACAAATGATATGAGAATCGCTCAAGAGGAAGTATTTGGTCCAGTTGTGGTCCTCATGAAATTTTCCGATGAAAAAGAAGTGGTTGAGCGAGCAAATGACTCAATTTTTGGGTTAGGCTCAGCGATTTGGACGAAGGATCATGGGAAGGCACATCGAGTAGCTAAAGCTTTGAAAGCCGGTATAGTGATGATTAATAATCCTATCTCTGCTTTCCCTGGAACCCCGTTTGGTGGCTACAAACAATCTGGTTTTGGTCGTGAGTTATCAATTGAAACGTTGGATCTTTATACAGAGACAAAGAGTGTGGTTTCATACATTGGGGAACGACCATTAAATTTATTTGGCATTTAAACTTTAATACGATTCATCAATGTATCTAAAATAAAATTTTGATAAATACGAGGAGGAATTATTATGTCGACTGTAGAAACAGAAAAAAAGAATTTAACGGTAGTGAAGAAAAATGGAGTAGCTGAGGTTCATATTCATGTCAACAAAACAAATGCGTATGATTTAGACTATTATAAAGAATTAAATGCGGCGATTGATGACATTCGATTTGATCGTGATATTAAAGTAGCTGTTTTAATGAGTGACATGCCGAAATTTTTTTCAGCCGGAGCGAACATCAACTTTTTAAAAGCAGCCGAGCCAAGATTTAAAACACAATTTTGCTTGTTATGTAACGAAACATTAGATAAAATCGCTCGTTCCCCACAAATT
>NZ_ALPT02000116.1 GCF_000292245.2 Alkalihalobacillus alcalophilus ATCC 27647 = CGMCC 1.3604
CCATTGTTTTTAGCATTTAACGCACGTCTTGAAAGTTTTCGTTGCTCACGTCTTAATTTCTTTTCCATTTTGGCTGTGAACGTATGATTGTCCATCTTGTGACCATCCGAAAAAACCGCAAAATCCTTGATGCCTAAATCTATACCGATAGATGATTCCGTTTTCTTCAAGGGCTGTACGTCTGTTTTGACTACAATGGATACAAAGAACTTTCCGCTTGGATTTCGTCTGACTGTAGCGCTCAGAATACGTCCTTCAACCTCACGACTTTTGGCCAAGCGAACATACCCTAGTTTCGGCAATTTAATTTTGTTGTCTACTATGGCAATGTTGCTATTTGTTACTTTCGTAGTGTAGGATTGTACCGGATTCTTTTTAGACTTGAAGCGTGGAGCTTTATTTTGTTTCTTGAAGAATCGAGTAAAGGAATCGGCAAGATTTTTCAGGGAGGATTGAAGGGCAATGCTGTCCACTTCTTTTAGCCATACGAATTCCTTTTTTAGTTGCGTTAATTCAGCCGAACAAGAAGAATACGTTAACCCTTTGCCTGTTTCTTGGTAGGTATCGTTCCATTGTCCTAAAAAGCGATTGAATACAAAACGAGAACAGCCGATGGTTTTAGCAATCAGGGTTTCTTGTTCTTTGCTTGGATAGAGACGGAATTTGTATGCTTTGTTGATGAGCATTGTTTTCACCTCAGATAGGAATGTATGTTCTTATTATATCCTAACAAGAATCTCTTTGGCTACCGCCAACCGCCATTCATCTCCCCCTTATCGTTTGGCTTTGCCCTTCACACGATTGAAGAGGGAGTCTTCTGTCGGGAAATGATAAAATGGGCTCTCAAAGATACCTCGATCATTCATATTTACCCTATTGACAGTTGTCGTTTGTAATAGTCGGGCAAATGAGGCTGAATCACCAATGTAATGTGTCTCGACTCCATTAATAGAGCTATCATTTGCGGTATTCGCATGTATGCTTAAAAATAAGTCGGCATTAAGGTCGTTAGCGACACTTACACGGTTTTCCAAAGAAATATACGTATCTCTTTCTCTCGTCATGATCACTTCATACCCATCATAAAGGAGCTTATCTTTTACTCTTTTGGCGACATCAAGCACAATCGCTTTTTCTTCCACATTCCCCCTATGTCCTCCTGGATCTCGCCCTCCATGACCAGGATCAATGACAATTTGACGGATTTCTTGTTGAATTGAGTGGTTTTCAGAAGTCGTCTTCGTTGGAATATACACGTTTTGTTGACCACTGTGAGACATATATTCTAAATTTATGTAGCCAACCCTTCCGTTATAGGTTATTTTCCCCCACCTCTCATCAACAGCAATATACTCGACTAGTTTCGAACCTTTCCGTAATCTAACACTTCATTCTGTCCTCTATTGACAGAAAAACAGCTCAAATTCTACAAACTTCTACAACTACCAGGATTTAAGAGTTCTTCATAGGCCACACATTGTTTAATCCCGATATGAACTTCTACCCTTATCTAAGCAAACACAAACCAAAAAAAGCCAGACCACACAATAAAGGCGGTCGGCTCATTTTATTTTTTATCGTTTGGATTACGCATTTTTGACTGGTTTAATGACAAAAGTTTGCACAATTGAAATGATAAGGGCGGCTAAAACGGCGAGGCCAAATCCTTCGATTGTAAAATAACTTCCCATAACAAACGCCGTCAATAATAAAGTCACAGCATTAATAACTAAGAGGAATAATCCTAAAGTTAAAATCGTAATGGGAAGAGTAAAAAAGAGTAGAATAGGCTTCACAATCATATTAATAACCGATAAAACTAAACTAGCGATAATCGCGGCCATAAAACCACTAATATAAAAACCTTCAAAAACCTGAGCTAATAGCATTAATAATCCTGCATTTAAAAGAAGTCCAATTAACCATCTCATCTTAGTAATCTCCTTCATTTGGAATGATAAAAGCACCAATAATGTAGGCGAAGAGTACTGGGAATCCACCTGTCATAAAAAATACGGCAACAGTAATTATTCTTACAAGTGTTGGATCGATATTAAAATATTTAGCAACACCAGCACAAATTCCCGCTAGCTTTCGATCATCTTGGTCTCTGTACAAACGTTTCATCCATCTCACCTCACTTAGAGATTACCCTATTATTCTTTTTTAAAACTTTTATATCTATCCAAACGCAGTTACTCACGCTCTTTTACATTAATGGAACCGGTATTTGTTATCGCATAGACTTTTAGACGTGGAGTGGCATCTTGGTTAGCAACAAAGGAAATGTTCTTTTGCGCAAAATCCTTCTTCTCTTCAATCACTTCATATTCAGGTAAATGAACAGAATAACCACCAACATTTGTTTTTAATTTTGCCTCGACACGAACGTCATCAGGGAAGCTTAAATGAATGCTTCCTGTCGCTGCTTTGACATCCAAATAGCTTGGATCACTGAACGGATCAAGATTATAAGTAATCGTGCCGTTCACTGTTTCTAAATCAGCGTCATGATATTTTCCATCGATGGTGATAGTGCCATTGACCGTCTTCGCATCAATTAATTCGGCACTAGAAGACCTCAATTCAATCGCACCATTCACCGTCTCTGCATTCACTTTTTTCGCTTTTAAATTCGAAAATTGAATCGGACCATTCAGCGTATTGGCTTCAAATGAAGTCGTCGAAATCTTCTCACCAGTAATTTGTCCGTTAAACGTATAAAACTTCACGTGTTCAAATAATGTTTTCGGCACATAGACAATCGCTTTTACTTTCATCGTCTTTACTTTTGTATGGAATAAAAGCTTGTTATCATCGACTAAAAAAGTTGTTTCCTGAAGAAGCACTTTTCTTGCTTCATCTGTATCGCGGACACGATAAATCTTCGCTTCACATTCGACACGAACATCCGGTTCATCCCATGGTCTCACATCTACCGTTCCGTTCTCCAAAGAAATATCGAGTGAATGCGGAGAAACATCACGATGTTGAAAAACATGGTCAATTACAGTTGAAGAACCAAAATTAAAATCTAAATCAATGTCTTTAATCTTTTGAATTGCTGTATCAAAAAAATCAGCGAGCTTATTGGACGAGCTTGATTGTTGGGTTTGACGATGACGCTCACGATACTCTTCTCCAGCGTCCCAATTCACATCTGTTGATAAAAATTGTCCTTTTGCTTCGTTTTTAGAGCTCGTTTCCCCTAAACGCTCTGTCCCTTTTTGCTCCATTGCTTCCAATAAGCGAATACCCTCTTCAGCAGTAATTTTCCCATCTTCAATCATTTTTAAAATCATTTTTCTTTCTTCCATTTTTTACACTCCTTCGCTTTTTCGTACCCTTCAGTGAAAAATAGGCTATTAATAAGTGTTACGAAATGAGAAATCAAAATGTTTCATGATTTATACATTTTGCCATTCTTTTTTTTGCTGCTTCATTCTTTCTTGGTCACGAATTAAAATCGGTTTTAAATATTTACCTGTATAAGAGCCTTCCACTTCTGCTACTTGTTCCGGCGTCCCTTCTGCAACAAGAGTTCCACCTTTATCGCCACCTTCAGGACCTAGATCAACGATATGATCAACCGTTTTAATCACATCTAAGTTATGCTCAATAACTAGAACCGTATCACCATTATCGACAAGACGATGAAGCACTTGAAGCAATCGAGAAATATCATCAACATGTAAACCGGTCGTTGGCTCATCTAAAATATAAATCGTCTTACCTGTAGAACGTTTATGAAGTTGAGAAGCAAGCTTCACCCTTTGAGCTTCACCACCTGATAAGGTCGTTGCAGGTTGACCTAGACGAACATATCCAAGTCCGACATCGACTAATGTTTGAATTTTACGATTGATTTTGGGGATATTAGCAAAAAACTCAAGACCTTCTTCCACCGTCATTTCAAGCACATCAGCAATAGTCTTTCCTTTATAGGTTATTTCTAATGTTTCACGATTATATCTTTTTCCTTCACAAACTTCACAAGGAACGTACACATCTGGTAAGAAGTGCATTTCAATCTTAATAATTCCATCGCCTCGGCAAGCCTCACAGCGACCGCCTTTCACATTAAAACTAAAGCGCCCCTTCTTATAACCACGAACTTTTGCTTCATTCGTGATCGCATAAACATCACGAATATCATCAAAGACCCCCGTATAAGTCGCCGGGTTTGAACGCGGTGTCCGCCCGATAGGCGATTGATCAATCTCAATCACTTTATCAATATGACCTAATCCTTCTATCTCTTTATGCTGACCTGGTTTCGTTTTGGCACGATTTAACTTTTGAGCCAATGCTTTATACACAATTTCATTAATTAACGTACTTTTTCCTGATCCTGAAACACCTGTGACCGCGATAAATTGACCAAGTGGAAAGTCAACGGACACATTTTGTAAGTTGTTCTCAGTCGCTTTTTTAACCTTTAAGTAACGGCCATCGTGCTCTCGACGACTTTCAGGAAGCTGGATAAACTTTTTCCCTGATAAATATTGCCCTGTTAAAGAATTTTCGTCGTTCATAATTTCTTCTGGTGTTCCTTCAGCAATGATAAAACCACCATGAACCCCAGCACCAGGACCAATATCAATAATATAGTCTGCCGCAAGCATCGTATCTTCATCATGCTCAACCACAATCAACGTATTTCCTAAGTTTCGCATGTATTCAAGTGTTTCAATTAAACGATCATTGTCTCGTTGATGTAAGCCAATTGAAGGCTCATCTAAAATATATAAAACGCCCATCAAAGAGGAACCAATTTGGGTAGCCAACCGAATCCGTTGCGCTTCTCCACCAGATAAGGAACCAGCCGAACGGCTTAAAGACAAATAATCAAGCCCGACATTGTTTAAAAAGCCTAATCGGTCCTCAATTTCTTTTAAAATCAACCGAGCAATCGCCTGATCTTTATCACTTAACTCTAACTCTTTAAAAAATCTTAACGCGTCCTTAACAGATAAAGAGGTAACTTGACCGATATGCCTTTCTCCAACAAAAACAGCTAACATTTCTTTCTTTAAACGATAACCTTTACATGTAGGACAAGCTTTTTCCACCATATAGCCTTCCATCTGTTCACGAACATAATCAGAGCTCGTATCATGATAACGTCTAGAAACATTGTTCACAACACCTTCAAATAAAATCTGATTTTCACGTATCTGACCAAACTCATTTTCATAGCGGAAATAGATTTTTTCTTTGCCACTTCCGTATAAAATTTTATCTAGTTGATGCTCAGGTAGGTCGTTAACTGGAGTGTCCATATCAATGCCATAATGCTCACAAACTGATGCTAATAATTGTGGATAATACTGTGAACTAATTGACTCCCAAGGGGCAATCGCATTATCATTTAATGAACGAGAGCGATCTGGAAGCACAAGTTCCAAATCAACCTCCAATTTTACTCCGAGTCCATCACATTTTGAGCATGCTCCAAACGGACTGTTAAAAGAAAACATTCTCGGTTCTAATTCTGGA
This sequence comes from Alkalihalobacillus alcalophilus ATCC 27647 = CGMCC 1.3604, assembly GCF_000292245.2. Lineage (GTDB taxonomy): Bacteria > Bacillota > Bacilli > Bacillales > Bacillaceae_D > Alkalihalobacillus > Alkalihalobacillus alcalophilus. Next base: position 5,500 of record NZ_ALPT02000116.1, read on the forward strand.
ATCGAAAAGCCACACTCTGGGCATGCATGATGTTGGCTAAACAACAATTCTTCCCCATCAATGACATCAACTAAGACACGTCCGTCCGCTAAACCGAGAGCCGTCTCTAATGAATCTGCTAATCGAGATTCAATTCCTTCTTTCATCACAATCCGATCAATAACTACTTCAATCGTATGTTTTTTATTCTTTTCTAATTCAATTTCCTCGGCAACTTCACGCATTTCTCCATTAACTCGAACCCGAACATAACCTTGCTTTTTAATATCTTCAAAAATTTTGACATGTGTTCCTTTTCGTCCTGAAACGAGCGGGGCTAGAATTTGCATCTTGGTCCGCTCAGGAAACTCTTTTAAACGATCAACCATTTGTTGAATTGTTTGGGAAGATATCTCAATCCCATGCTTAGGACAAACAGGATGTCCGATCCGAGCAAATAATAAGCGTAAATAATCAAAGATTTCCGTTACTGTACCGACCGTTGAACGTGGATTTTTTGATGTTGTTTTTTGATCAATCGAAATCGCTGGGGATAACCCCTCAATTGTATCAACATCCGGCTTATCCATTTGTCCAAGAAACTGTCTGGCATAGGCCGATAATGATTCAACATACCGCCTTTGCCCCTCTGCATAAATCGTATCAAACGCTAACGATGATTTTCCAGAACCCGACAACCCTGTCAAAACGACTAATTTATCGCGCGGAATCGTCACATCGATATTTTTTAAATTATGAGAACGTGCCCCTTTTACCACTATGTTTTCTAATGCCATCGAATGTCACCCTTCCGCCTTCAATTCTAATATTAAATCTCGTAATTCAGCAGCTCGCTCAAACTGTAACGACTTGGCTGCTTCTTTCATTTCCTTTTCAAGGTTTGCAAGCATTTTTTCTTTATCTTTTTTGCTTAATTTTGTTTTTGGTGCATGATCTTTATAGCTCTCTTCATCTTCCGCGACATGGGTGGCTTTAATAAGATCTGGAATTTTCTTTTGAATCGTTGCTGGTGTAATGCCATGCTTTTGATTAAATTCCTCTTGAATCGTACGTCTTCGTTTCGTTTCATCAAGAGCAATTTTCATTGAATTAGTAATCTTATCGGCATACATAATAACACGACCATCGGCATTTCTTGCTGCCCGACCAATCGTTTGAATTAACGAACGTTCTGAGCGTAAAAATCCTTCCTTATCTGCATCTAAGATTGCCACTAGCGAAACTTCAGGTATATCTAATCCTTCTCTTAATAAATTAATTCCGATTAAAACATCATAGGTTCCAAGGCGAAGTTGACGAATAATCTCAATTCGTTCCAAAGTTTTCACTTCTGAATGAAGATAATTGACCTTTATTCCGAGCTCTTTTAAATAATCGGTTAAATCCTCTGACATTTTTTTCGTCAACGTCGTCACAAGCACCCGTTCATTTCGCTCCGTTCGTAAACGAATTTCCCCGATTAAATCATCAATTTGTCCTTGAATCGGACGTACATCAATAATCGGATCAAGTAATCCAGTAGGACGAATAATTTGCTCAACCATTTTTGGTGTATGCTCCAGTTCATATGGACCCGGCGTCGCTGAAACATAAACAACTTGATTCATTTTCTGTTCAAATTCTTCAAATTTTAAAGGACGATTATCAAGAGCCGATGGGAGGCGGAAACCATGATTAACAAGGACTTCTTTTCGAGCTCGGTCGCCATTATACATTCCACGAACTTGTGGCACCGATACATGAGACTCATCCATAATGATTAAAAAATCCTCTGGGAAAAAGTCGATCAATGTATAAGGTGTGACACCTGCTTCCCTTAAGGTTAAATGTCTTGAATAATTCTCAATCCCTGAGCAAAAGCCCATTTCAGCCATCATTTCAATATCATATCTTGTCCGTTGTTCTAATCGTTGCGCTTCTAGAAGTTTGCCTTCTTCGTGAAGTGCCTTTAGACGCTCTTCCAGCTCTTTCTCAATATTAACAATCGCTTTTTTTAATTTTTCTTCACGGGTAACGAAGTGAGAAGCTGGAAAAATGGCGATATGATTTCGGTCGCCTTTGATTTCTCCTGTTAAAGCATCCACTTCAGTAATCCGGTCAATTTCATCGCCAAAAAACTCGACACGAACGCATTGTTCATCTCTAGAAGCTGGAAAAATTTCAACTACGTCTCCCCGAACACGGAACGTCCCGCGAGTAAAATTCAAATCATTTCGGTTATATTGAATATCAACTAAATTTCGTAATAACTCATTTCGTTCGATTTCTTGACCTGTTCGTAAAGAAACAACCATTTCACGATATTCCTCAGGAGAACCTAAACCATAAATACATGAAACACTTGCAATAATAATGACATCATTTCTTTCTAATAATGCACTTGTTGCAGCGTGACGTAATTTATCAATTTCATCATTAATACTCGCATCTTTCTCAATGTATGTATCAGAGGAAGGTACATACGCTTCTGGCTGATAATAATCATAATAACTGACAAAGTATTCAACAGCATTATTAGGAAAAAACTCTTTGAACTCACTATAAAGTTGACCCGCTAACGTTTTATTGTGGGCCATGACTAAGGTCGGTTTATTCACTTCTTGAATGACATTCGACATAGTAAATGTTTTCCCTGTTCCTGTAGCTCCTAATAATGTTTGGTGCTTCTCTCCATTTTTAATCCCGTTCACGATAGTCTTAATCGCCTCAGGTTGATCCCCGTTAGGTTGATAAGCGGATACTAATTCGAATTTATTATCCAACGAAACCCCTCCTTTACGAACAAACGCTCTTACTATCAGTATACCATAATTTTCAATCATGATCCTACTTTTAACGAACATATGTTGTCACATAATTCGCCTCTTTTCTTTATTCTTCCCTTTTTTACCATACTCAAACGAATTCCTTCTGCAGGAATAAGAAAAAGAGCCGTACTATGCGACTCTTCTACATTCCAGGCTTTTTCCTTAACACTTTTTGTGAAAGCAATAATCCAATAATATATGAAACAATACTTATCAATAGGAGGTACCACGGCATTTCGTGTACTCTCACTGCAAAAATTAAAATCATCCACGTAACAATGGTTGCCCCAACAAGACTAAAGCTTACTCTTGTCAAAATAATCGTTAATAGTAGTGGAGCTATTAAAACGAGACCCCATTCCATTATAAAAAACGAGCTCCTTTATTTTTTAGTTTATGATAGACAGGAGCTAAAAATTGGTCAAATGACTGAATCCTGCAAAGTTTGTTCCGTTTTAACTAACAAAACACCGAGCTGATGATGCTCTCCAACATAAAGAGCTCCCTGTGCAAAGCGTACTTCTCCAGCATAATCAAGCACCTCTAATTTACAAAAGGCCGAGTTGGCTTGCAGCGCTTTGTAAAACTGATCTTGATTTTGGATCGTTCGCCCATTTACCTTTGAAATTGTTTCTCCTACCTGTAAGTTCATTTTCTCAGCAGGGCTTCCCGGTAACACCCCTAAAATAATACAACCTTCTTTCAGTTCCGTAAAATACTTTGAATGTTGCTCTTCCTTTGATTGCAGAGAAGCAATCAACCATTCACGAGTGACCATCATAGCAACAGCGGCAATAACGGCAACCACTGGAAAGAAATAACCAATAACGACAAAGAGGATACTTCCTGTCGCTAAAAGGAGCACTCTTCTCCCAATTAATTTAATCGCGAATTCCGGCAACGCCGACTTAATCACATATTGCAGTCCAAATAAAAATGGAACGATGACCGGTTGTAACGTCATTTCCCCCACAGTAAGGACTGGCCAAAACTCGAATGTAGGGATAAGCCCATTTGGTATAAATAAAACGACCGGTACAATCCAAAGGCGCTTTTGCTTATGAATCCCAATCCATTTTCCACGCTTACTTTTCTCTAATCGAGGGGACGTATATTTTCCACCATTTCTTAAAATTAAAAAACCTTCAACAAATAATAGTAAACTAAGCAGGGCAAAAACAGACACAATCGAGACATCTGAAACCACTTCGTACATATCCATTAAACTACTTGGTCCACTAACCAAAGGCTCTACAGCTAAAATAATAATCGTTAGGGCTAACACATTCACCGGAGTAATCCAGCGTATTTTAGTCGTAAGCGCCAAAAGGACATAGAGCCCGGCAATTAAAACCAAAAAGGGGATGTTTACAATGATTCCAAGTGCAATAGTTACGAGCGAAATCAAAGTTCCAGCTAAAATACTTGGCCAAAACGGAAGCACAAAATCTGCCATTCGACTATATACTCTCGTATGAAAGGACTGTCTCTCTTTTGATATTCTGTTATTTGCTACTAATAAAATAATGATTAAACCAATATACAAAAGTGGATTACTAAAAAAACTACCAAAGGCAATTCCAATCGTTTTTAGTATGTCGATAACCATAAATTCACGCCTCCAACTCTCATCTCTCTTTAAACATACCACAAACTTACAAATGAAAACAGGTAATAGCTAATAGAATCGAAAAAACGATAAAATATGACTGAATTTCTACTTTTTCAAGCCATTATTTCCCGAAAAATAATAGATAAAATCAAAATATGACTTTAGTGGGTAGGATGGAGGTACTATTCGAGATTATTAGCAGCTTAATTGGGACACAGCGTGGGGTTCATTAGTTGTTAGATCGGATTCGCACCGTATTTTGGACAGAGCGGGCTTTTCATTACTTATTCACTTGGATTCGCACCGTATTTTGGACAGAGCGGGCTTTTCATTACCTATTCACTTGGATTCGCACCCTAATTCGGACAGATTGGGCTTTTCATTACCTATTCACTTTTTTTCGCACCGTAATTTGGTCAGCTCGTGTTTTTCATTACCTATTCGCCTTGATTCGAACCCTA
>NZ_ALPT02000117.1 GCF_000292245.2 Alkalihalobacillus alcalophilus ATCC 27647 = CGMCC 1.3604
CCATGTGATCCCTTTGATTATCCGGTATTAGCACCGATTTCTCGATGTTATCCCAGTCTACAGGGCAGGTTGCCCACGTGTTACTCACCCGTCCGCCGCTAACCTCTGGGAGCAAGCTCCCTTTGGTCCGCTCGACTTGCATGTATTAGGCACGCCGCCAGCGTTCGTCCTGAGCCAGGATCAAACTCTCCGTTAAAGGATAAGCTGATTCGCTCATTTTGCTGGCTTGCTTCAGTTTTCACTGAAGTTCCATTTGCATTGATTTCTCAATGACTAACATTGACGAGATACCTTGTATCTCTTTAATTCGCTTGGCTTTTGTTCAGTTTTCAAAGAACTCGTTTCGCTCATTGGCGACTTATCTAATATATCACTTCGACTCGTTCAAGTCAACAACTTTTTTCATTGAAATATTTGATTCAATTTGTTGTTTTGACTGTGTGTCTTAGCGACAAGAAATAATATAACATGATACATAATCATTATGCAATAGTTTTTTATAATTTATTTATCTTTTTTTAAAATTAGCTAGCACTAATCAAAACGACACTCTGATTATTTTATCATTTTAAATCCAAAACCACTCAAAAATATCTTTTTATTTCTATATAGAGACTAACATAACCCTGTTCACTCTAGTCGTAAACTCAAATTAACTCGCTTGACTTAAATTAAAGTAACGATGAATGAAACAAAATCACAACAAAAAAACTTAATCATAAACTTACTTACTCAACTTTCGCATCGAGAAAATCCGTTCAACGAGTTGGCAGAGCGAAAGGGAAGCTCTTAAACAAATGCCCTTGACACGTTTGAAAAGCGAGAACGCACTATCACACAAAACGGATAAATTACGCAGTAAAAAAAATATAATAGGCCCTCCGGCGGTCGCTCCCAAACAGACACTCCGCGTCCTTGCCGAGGAGGCTCGCCAGGTTCCTGCAGGACGCGGAGTATGGTTTTGGTAGCGACAGCCGAAGCGCTTCATTTTAGTGAACCATTTCCTTCAACAGCCTATTAAGAGATGTGTTCAGACTGTCAACGATTGAACCGTTCATGTAAAGGCAATTTGAGTATTGTACCGCCCTAAAGTCACCTCTATCAACGGTTAAGGGTCAATTATACGCTGCGAAAGTTGAGTTACTTATTATAAAACAAGCTTAGTTAAAAAGGTTTAGTTTATCCAGACCGAGTGGTTACCGATATCCTATTAAGGATTTGAAATCGTTAATGAACATTACACGACCCAGGTTATATCAGAAGAAAGGTAAATCAGGCAATGCAACCAATACGATCGATACAATCACTTAAGTAACGAATTAAAACAAAATCAGGTTCAAAAAAAGACCCCTACCCATCGGATAGAAGTCTCCTTCCTTTTATCTATTTAAGGAAAATGAAATACAATAAGAACACAACAAACAATCCGTACATAAGTGGGTGAACTTCTTTTGCTTTCCCTTTACAAATCATTGTAACCGGGTAAAAAACAAAGCCCATTGCAATCCCTGTTGCGATACTATACGTAAGCGGCATTGCGAGAATGGTAAAGAAAGCCGGAATCGCAATTTCTAATCGATTCCAATCAATTTGCTTTAAAGCGGACGCCATCATCACACCTACTAAAATTAAGGCAGGTCCTGTAACCGCTGGTGTAACCACTGCAAGCAACGGTGAAAAGAATAAGGCGACGATAAAAAACAAAGCAGTAACAACGGATGTAAAACCAGTACGTCCACCGGCCCCTACACCTGCTGCAGACTCAACATAAGAAGTTGTAGTTGATGTTCCTAAAATCGCCCCAATTGGTCCTGCTGTCGAATCAGCAAGTAAAGCACGGCCAGCACGTGGTAATTTATTATCTTTAATAAAGCCTGCTTGGTTTGCTACCCCATAAAGAGTTCCAGCTGTATCAAAGAAATCAACGAATAAGAAAGTTAAAATAACAATTAAAAGTTGTAAAGTAAATACAGATGAGAAATCAATAGTAAAAAGTTGACCAAACGTTGGTTCTAAACTTGGAATCGGAGCAACGATACTATCAGGAGTGTTAATAACCCCAAATATCATCCCAACAACTGCTGTCACAACCATTCCGAAGAAAATCCCACCCTTAAGTCCAATCACTAAGAAAATAACCGTTACGACTAAACCAAAAATCGTTAGTAATACAGAAGGATTAGATAAATCACCTAACGCCACAATTGTCGCATCATCAGCAACAATAATCTCTGTATTTTGTAGGCCGATAAAAGCAATAAATAAACCAATCCCCGCTCCTGCGGCATACTTCATTTCAGCTGGAATGGCATTAATAATCGTTTCACGAATATTACTCACAGAAAGAATAGTAAATATGATACCAGAACAAAATACTCCAAATAATGCCACTTGCCACTCTATACCCATTCCAATAACAACTGAAAAAGCAAAAAATGCGTTTAAACCCATACCCGGCGCTAAAGCAATCGGGTAGTTCGCAAGTAATCCCATCACTAATGTTGCAATCGCCGCTGATAAAGCAGTTGCTACAAAGACGGCATTTTGATCCATACCAGCAGCAGCTAAAATATCAGGATTTACAAATAAAATGTAAGCCATCGCAAGAAAAGTAGTCATACCTGCCACTGATTCTGTACGTAAATCTGTGTTGTTTTCCTTAAATTTAAAGAACTGAGCTATGCGTTCCAATTTATTTCCTCCTCAATCTCACCATGGCACAAAAGCAGAAATCGTATCGGAGAAAAATAAAAGCTCCGAGTACAGTTCTACCCGAAGCTACAAATTCCGACAAAAGTTTTATATATTTCCTCCCTAGACTTCCGCACTAAGGTTTCATATATAAAGACTGATTGACTGAAATCGTAGTCAAGCTATTTACGGTAGCTTGGTAGAAACGCGCAGACCCTATTCCTGCAGTTATACGACATGGTTGTTTGATCTTTTTCTTATCACAAATGAAGTTTATCAATCAGTCATTTTTTTGTCAATATCAAATACGAACATTGTCAGATATTTTCACAATATCGTTCGTTTATTCCCACTCAATTGTTGCTGGTGGCTTAGATGTTATGTCATAAACAACACGGTTAACATGCTTTACTTCGTTCACAATACGCGTTGAAATTAACTCTAATACATCCCATGGAATACGAGCCCAATCCGATGTCATCCCGTCAATCGAAGTCACCGCACGGATTCCAACTGTATAATCATAAGTTCTACCGTCACCCATAACACCGACACTACGCATATTTGGTAATGCAGTGAAGTATTGCCAAATCTCACGATCAAGACCAGCCTTTTTAATTTCCTCACGTAAAATAGCGTCAGATTCCCTAACAATCTCCAATTTATCCTCGGTAATTTCGCCTAATACACGAATTCCTAAACCAGGACCTGGGAATGGTTGGCGCCAAACAATCTCATCAGGAATACCTAATTCTGTCCCAACAGCACGAACCTCATCTTTAAATAAAGCATTTAGTGGTTCAATTAACTCAAATTTCATATCCTCTGGTAATCCACCTACATTATGGTGAGACTTGATCGTCTGAGCCATATCTGTACCACTCTCAATAATATCAGTATAAAGCGTTCCTTGAGCTAAGAAATCCATATCCTCTAATTGGCTTGTCTCTTCCTCAAACACATAAATAAACTCATTTCCAATAATTTTACGTTTTTCTTCTGGATCAGAAACACCTTTTAACTTGTTCATAAAGCGCTCTTTGGCATCGACTTTAATCACTTTCATATTAAATCCTTCGCTAAAAGTCTTCATAACCCCTTCTGCTTCATCTTTACGTAATAAACCATGATCAATAAACATACACGTCAATTGATCACCAATAGCTTTATGAAGAAGAACAGCAACAACGGAAGAATCTACACCACCACTAAGGGCACATAAGACATTTTTATTCCCAACACGCTCTTTTACTTTTTCAATTTCAATCTCAATAAAGTTCTCCATCGACCATTCGCCTTCACATTGGCACACTTCATAAACAAAGTTCTTTAATAGCTCATTACCAAATTGAGAATGGCGGACTTCAGGATGGAATTGAACTCCGTAGAATTTGCGTTCTTCATTACTCATCGCCGCTACCGGACAAGATGGGTTAGAAGCGTCGACTACAAATCCAGATGGTGGAGCTAAAATTAAATCCCCATGACTCATCCAGACACTTTGTTCAATTGGTAACCCCATAAATAATTTTGATTGATTTTGAACGTTAATATTAGCTTTACCATATTCACGGTGATCAGCAGCATCAACTTTCCCGCCAAAATGCTGAGTCATTAATTGCATTCCGTAACAAATTCCCAGAATCGGTACACCTAAATCAAAAATAGCTGGGTCACAATGTGGAGCACCTTCAGCATAGGCACTATTAGGGCCACCTGAGAAAATGATTCCTTTTAAATTCATGCCTTTTAGTTCTTCTACCGTAATTTTGTGTGAATGAAGCTCACTATATACCCCTAAATCACGAATACGACGTGTAATTAATTGATTGTATTGACCTCCAAAATCTAGAACAACGACGATTTCTTGATTCAATTCATTCATTTTTCTCCCACCTTTTCTCAAATTGATATCGCTCAAATAACTTTGTCTTTCTAGCAAAGACAATATTCTTGCATAGAATGATTCCGACTCATATGTCTCTTCCATCAAAAAAGGATTATCTAACACTTATAGGCTCTCTCAAAGCCGTATTCGTTATCAATTATTTTGTGCTTCTTTTGCTTATAAAAAACACACTATAATTGATATACACCGTAAGCCTACATTCGTCCACCTTAAGAATATGATAAACACTTATTTCCATAATAAATAAAAAAACTAGACTCCGCCAATCGCTATGTAAACAAACGAAAAAAAGGCAGAATTCTAGCATGTCTATTCTGCCTTCATAGTCAGATTTTTTACGGAAATCCGGTAGAGACTCTTAGGCCTTATTCCTAAGGATATACGAAGGTGATTACTCTATACACTATTTTTAAGCACGGATACATTTTAACAACAGGAAAAAAGCTGGTCAAGCAGTGATTTTTTGAACAACATAAATCCAACGTTCTTTTTGCTCTTTCCAGCTCGCCTCCCCTAGCTTTCCACCATAAAAAATCGGCTCATACGCTTCTGTTAAAATGAACATTCCGTTGACACCCGTTTCTTTATCTATCCGCTTCGCATACTCGCGTAAAGTTTCGCCTTCCATCCGCTTATAGCCACAATACTCGGCATACCATAATAGCTTTTCGTACGCTTCGACAAAAGCATTTTTATCATCTCGATATTTAAAACGAAACAAGAGATATTGACGAATGATTTTTTTCCTTAAAATAAAAGCAAGGATAAGCAACAGAATAACTATCACCATTAGAGGAAGCCAATTAATATGAAAGTCGGAGCCCGAGCTAGAACCTCCAGCTGCTTGCTCTTCTTCTTGCTCTTCTTCTGCTTCCTCCTCTACATCCTCTTCCGGAAGGTCCTCTTCTTCTTGTTCAACCTCTGGTGCATCCTCCGCATCAATTGCATCATCTAACTCTGTTTGTGACGAAATAAATTCAAATGAATGATTATATCCCTTGGTTGGTTCAAAAGGAACCCAGCCTACTTCGTCAAAATAAACTTCTACCCATGAATGAGCATTACCATTTGTTACTTCATATACATGAGTCCCCATCTCAGAATCGATGAGACTGCCATTAGTAAACCCTTTTACCCAACGAGCTGGAATGTCATTCGCTCGAAGCATCACAACCATCGCGGTCGAGAAGTTATCACAGTAACCCCTTTGTGTCTCGAATAAAAATTGGTCGACATAATCCTGTCCTTCTGCCGGAACCGGAACATCTTCTGTCTCATATTCAAAATCAGGCCCTGCCAAAAAACGTTCAATTGCCTTCGCCTGGTCATACACATTCGTCTCTTCTGCTATGATTTCCGCAGCCAAATCATACACCCGCTGAGGGACAGTTTCTGGAAGCTGTGTGTAAGAAGAAACGACATCAGCTGGTGCATTCCTCGATAAATTTCGAAGTTCTTCTAAATAAAAGGTCGGGTATTCATACTCAAGCGTATAAGAAGAAAGAGCCACTTCATCTCCACTTCTATCCCCGTTGTAAGTTGATACTTTAGCCGTAAATGGGTCATACTGCCATAAAGCATACTCAGACAAATAATCGATCATCCCTAGAAATTCACCTGGATAAAATAAATGAGGAAAAACAGCTCTTTCGTCATCTACAAATGTAATCGTTGTTGTTAACTGTTCAAACTCAACTGCCTCTGTGTTCTGTCCATAACCGCCGACAGTCGTATTATACCCAATTTCTAGATCGGGCGTTTCCACTTCCCAGCCATGCCCCGTATAAAAATCCTTCGTTTCCCCACGCCAATAATGGCTCCTTGTTGTCTCGGCACGGAATAAAGGTGTCGTATCCTGAACAAACCCTCCCCCTAAACGGGTATCATTTGCACCATACCCAATTTTTTGGGTCGTCCCTCCCCCTGGACCAAGTCCGACCATCTGCCGTAAAACCGGGACAGGATCATCCCATTTTGCTTCGTATTTCGGTAATAAGATTCCAAACGTACTCGCTACCATGAGTAAAACAACCATCATCATGACAAGACGTTTGGGCACATTTTTCGAAAACGATAGCCATTTCTCTTTATCCACCATTCGATAAATCGATGATAATCCGACGAGCAAAAAGCCAAGAATAAACGTTCGGATAATCGCAAAGGTGGCATCATAGACTGTAAATGTATCAATCACCGTAATGTAAATAACCGTGAATATAAAAAAGAATAAAATTCGTCTAACAATAACAGTCCAATAAAAGAGCAAATAACTTAATATCGCCAATAATAAAAAGAATAAAAAACTTCTAAACATATCGGTTAATTCATACCATTGCCCACTAAAAATCGCTCCTATATTGACACTTAAATCTTGAATAATGATTCCTACCCATCCTAATGAAAAGAAAGAATCATCAAAGAACATAATATTTAAGCCCACTATGATCGTCGTGACTTTTAGTCCTAATGAAAGGTAAAGTGGCAACTGACAAAATGTAATTGCAAAAAAGAGGGCTGTCACTATAAGAAAAATAAAGATATAACCCGTATTCGCAATATGCGGTAAAGGCAAAATCCATTCTGCCAATAGAAGAAAACTTAAACCATAAAGGAGGAAGTCCCTACCAAGTTCGATTTTCTTTTTTCTAAACATGTTGAGCCCTACCCCCTTTCCAAAATAAACAATTTACAACTGAACAATATGAGTTTTGATTCCGAGTCTTTCCAAATCATTTATCATCCACTGATTACGCCCGTTGTTTCGAACTAAACAAACTTGAAGCGAAATTTGCTGCTGCCTTAACTTTTCAAATGCCGGGAGCATGTCTTTACTTAATTCAGCACAAACAAAATAAACCGTCGCTCCTCTCCATTGTTCATAAACACTTCCAAAAGTCAGTACCTTACCTGTCCCTTCAATTTGTGCTAACAACTCTAAACCTCTATACAATTGATTGGATGAAACAACACGCGAGACCCAATCATCTAGTCGAACAGCAAGCTGAACAGAACCTTGACTCTCCATAAAAGTAACGAGTAAGGAAGCGGTTAGTTCAATTGATTTTTCGAACATTTCTTCTGTCTGAGCAGACAAATAAGGATCAAAAGCAATGACAATCCCTTCACCGCGAAAGGATTCAAATTCCTTTGTCATTAATTGTGTTGAACGAGCCGATTGTTTCCAGTCAATACTCGTTAATCGATCACCTGGAATGTATTGACGAACACTCGATAGATTTCGTTCCTCCCCTAATTCCTTCGCTCTTAGTTTACCCTCGATCGATTCCACTTGTTTACCATGTGGCACTTCTCTAATTTTTTGGTAACGTGGATAAACATTAACGATCGTTTCACTTACAATTACTTTTCTCTTTTCAAAAAAACCAAATAAATCACCAAAGATTAGCTCCACTTTATCAAACTCGTATTGACCCCGTTTAACATTATGAATCGAATACGTATATTGAAACTTTTTTTGAAAAGAAAAGAAAAAGAAAGTACTAGGGTTTTGAACCTCACCTAAGTCGGCTGATACGTGATCAAACACATGCATATAAAAGAATGGCTGGTAGGAAGCATTTCTCACCGTAACCGTTACGAGCAAGTCATCCCCACCTTTGACTACATTAGGTTGAATCACACGCTCAACCTTGAAACCCTTAACTGGGAGCAACGACATTAGCAACGTGAGAACTAATACCGTGAGCGTACTATAAAATAAAAACCAACTGACAAACCCACCTTGAAACATCGCATAAATAAAAACGATCATAGCCACTAAAAGCAACAAAATGTATTTTAAAATCTCCTTTAATGTTTGTTTCATTCCTCGCCTGTTCACGATGTCGTTAACCTTCTTCTCGCTACTGGGACTTCTACGCGTTTTAAAATATCCTTCACAATATGCTCCACGGTAATATTGGCCATTTTTGCATCCGTACTTAAAATAATTCGATGAGAGAGCACATTCATGGCTAAATACTGTACATCATCGGGGATGACGTAATCTCGGCCTTGAATTAAAGCATACGCTTGAGCAGCTTTCATTAAAGCGATCGTTCCACGCGGACTGACACCTAGCTCTACCGAACGATGCTCTCTCGTTGCATGTGTTAAACGTACAATATATGTTTTAACATGGACATCAACTAATACTTCTCCTACTTGTTTTTGTAAAGCGAGCACTTGCTCAGTAGAAATGACCGAATCAATTTCTTCTATCATTAACCCTTCATCTATCCGCCTTAACATTTCTAATTCTTCATTAATGCTCGGATAACCAATTTGAAGTTTTATTAAAAAACGGTCTAATTGAGCTTCTGGTAACGGAAAGGTTCCTGCATATTCAACTGGGTTTTGGGTTGCCATCACAAAGAAAGGCTTTTGCAGGACTCTCGTTTCTCCATCAACGGTAATACTTGCTTCTTCTAATGATTCCAATAAAGCGGCTTGTGTTTTGGGTGAAGTACGGTTAATCTCATCTGCTAATACGATATTTGCCATAATCGGCCCAGGTCGGAAGGTAAAACTTTGCGTTTGTTGATTATAAATGGAAACACCAGTTACATCTGAGGGTAATAAATCAGGGGTGAATTGAATTCGTTTAAATTCAGCGCCAACTGAACGTGCCATCGATTTTACTAGCATCGTTTTCCCTACTCCTGGAACATCCTCTAATAAAACGTGGCCATCTGCCATTAAAGCAACTAAACATAATTCAATTTCTTTCCTTTTTCCAACTACTACTTTTTCTATATTATTTATGACCTTTTCGATTTGGTGTAATGTTGTCATCCGCTCCTCCGTTTCTCTTTGTCCAATATACAAAGTCAAAATCCAATCAATCTATGCTTACTCTTATGTCTTTAATAGACTTATTCTAAAAATCCTACTAATCTCCCAGAAACTATATTCTACAAAAAATGAGCAAAGCCTACCTTTTTCCCTTTTTTTATTTTAGAGCACTTCCATAATACCATTTGTAGGATAGGTCACGCCAACATTTACAAAAAATTCAAAATAATGATTCCGTATAAAAGGGCAGCAACTTAAAAACGCCTGTTTATTCGCACCGCAATTGAAGGCATCCTCTTTTTTCATTACCTATTCCTGTTTTTTCACACCGTAATTGGAGGCACTCTCTTTTTTCATTACTTATTCCGGTTTATTCACACCGTAATTAGAGCCATCCTCTTTTTTCATTACCTATTCCCCTTTTTTCGCACCGTAATCAGAGGAGCTCTCTTTTTTCATTACCTATTCCTGTTTTTTCGCACCGTAATCAGAGGCATCCTCTTTTTTCATTACCTATCCCCGTTTTTTCGCACCGTAATCAGAGACATCCTCTTTTTTCATTACCTATTCCGGTTTTTTCGCACCGTAATCAGAGGCATCCTC
>NZ_ALPT02000118.1 GCF_000292245.2 Alkalihalobacillus alcalophilus ATCC 27647 = CGMCC 1.3604
AACTAAATTAAAAAAGATAGCAGGGATAATCAATCCTTACTATCTTTAATTTTAATATTTAATTTTTAAAAATTAAATGTTTCACTATTTATATTGCACACTATTGATAATTGCGTGAGCCGTTTTCCTTCTTCTAAGTTGATATTTTTGGGAATTTCTATGCTAACTCTTAATCTCTTACCTTCTTCATCTTCTGTGAATAATCTGTGATAATAAACATCTGATTTATCACCGTAAAAATAAACTTGGAAATCTCCTAAAATCGGATAACCTTTCAAGTCAATCTCAATAACCTCAATATTGTTTTCTAGTTCAGCGTTCTCTAAAGCACGTTTATCTGACATAATTGCTGTTTCGAAACTTATATCGCTACTTACATCTTGAAATGCAACTTTAAGATTACTGAAAGAGCCTTCATGTACTGTTACTACAACTCCACCATTCTCGATTTCAATGACATCTGTCCCTTGTGGTACAGAAATTGATTGTACTATTGAATTTCTATTGTTTGAATCAACGCTTCCCGATAATAAAAACTCACTTTCTGACAATTCAACAACGGGGTCATCGATTATTTCCTCAAGGGTGTGATTTTTATTATCTTCGTCTTTCGGTTGTTCTTCTGTAACCTCATCATTCGAGCAAGCTACCATTGTTAATGCTGCAATTCCTAGTACGAATAATGCTGTAATTTTTTTCATCATAGTTACCTCTTTCTTTATTTAAATCTATCCTTTAGAAAGTTTAAGATATTTTTTATTTGTTGTTACCATTAATAAAGCAGAGCAATTCGCTCCGCTTATCAATTAATTTAATTTTTCTTTTGTTTCAGCATCATAAACATCCATATTAGTTGTAACTTCGATAACCCTAAAATCTGTTCCATCTTCAATTTCTTCAAAAAATCTTTCGATACTCACTTCAAGAAAAAGGGTCCCCTCACCTTCATAACTTTCCACAGTGAAAGAATGAAGTAATGCTTCTTGACCATCTTTTTCTACTTTCTCAATAACACCATATTTACCTACTACTTCATAATCACCTTCAAAATCAGAAAAAGCACTTGCATTTAAAGATTCGAATAGCTCTACAAATCTCTCGTTTTCAAAATATTGTTTTGTAAAATCATCCACAACCACTTCACCATCTGTTGAATCTGCACCTTCTTGGGAATCTTCTACTTCTTCCTCTCCTTGAACATCTTCCACTTCATCATAAATTTCTTCCTTTTCTGGTTCCGTTTCTTCCGGTTGAGTAACCTCATCGTTACTTGAACATGCCATTAGTAATGCTACTAAGAATCCTACTGCGAATAATAGTTTAATGTTTTTCATAAATATTTCCTCCACATATTTTTTTCATAATATTAGATACTTAAGGGGTTCAAACGATTATGAAACTCGGTTACCCATGAAAGGTTATCATAAAAAGGAAGAGAGCTTTCTTACTAAAAAGCTTTCCGGATAACAATTGTTTTTTCATAAAATGAATGATTAATTTAGATTATCGCAATAAAAAAGTACCAAAGACCGGTGCTTTTTACTACTCATATTGTGCACTATTTATAATTGCATGGGCTACTTGTCTACCTTTTTCTAGTTCGATATTTTTTGGAATATCTATCGTTACTCTTAGTCTCTTGTCTCCTTCACCGTCCATGAATAGTCGATGGTGGTACGCCTCTGAATTTCCACTAAAAAAGTACGCTTGAAATCCTTCTAATTCAGGATAGTTATCTAATTCGATGTCTATAACCTCAGCTACTTTCCCAATCTCGGCATTCTCTAATGCTCGTTTATCTGACATCATTGCTGTTTCAAAACTTATATCCGTGCTTTCGTTTGAAAACGAAACTCTAAGGTTCTTCAAATTTCCTTCATTAATGTTTGCTATAACTCCCCCATCTTTTAGTTCAATCACGTCCGTCCCTGTTGGAACAGAAATTGATTTAATCATTGCATTTCTGTTATTTGCCTCAACACCTGCTGAAATGAGAAAGTCACTTTCTGACAATTCAACAACAGGGTCATCGATTATTTCCTCAAGGTTATGATTTTTATTATCTTCGTCTTTTGGTTGTTCTTCTGCAACCTCATCATTCGAGCAAGCGGCCATTGTTAATGCTGCAATTCCTAGTACGAATAATGTTGTCATTTTTTTCAGCATAGTTACCTCTTTCTTTATTTCAATCTACCCTTTAGAAAGGTTAAGATATTTTTCTTTTTCATTTTTATATGAAAAACAAAATCGCCTGCCAATAACGTACTTAACGATTTCAAACGATTATGAAGCTCGGTTAACCACGAAAGGTTATCGTCAAAAAAGAACCGAAAAACGGTGCTTTTTATTACTCGTATTGTGCACTATTAATAATTGCGTGGGCTACTTGTCTACCTTCTTCAAGGTCAATGTTGTGGGGAATGTTTACCTGAATTATGAGAGTCCCTAATCTATGATATGCATAATCTTCTAACTCAGTATAATAGTAAAATCCAAATTCTAAATCGTATTTATTGATATCAATTGTTTCTACCATTATTTCTTTTCCTGGAACTGCATTTTCCATCCTCATAATTTCAGCTGTTTCGTTTAATTGATAGGAACTTTGAATGTTCAAGAAACTAATTTCCATTCCTTTATACTTGCCTTTTTCAATTTCTACTTGGACATTCCCGTTATTCGTTTCAACAACATAACTTGATTCTGGAACAATAATAGACTTAATAAAAGCATTTCTAGTTTCTTCCGTTACACCGGCAGACATATTCATTTCATCTTCCTTCATTTCAACAACAGGTTCTTCAATAATTTCTTCCAATGATGAATTGTTCTTTTCTTCATTCGGCTTATCCTCAGAAACCTCATCATTTGAGCAAGCTACCATTGTTAATGCTGCAATTCCTAGTACGAATAATGTTGTCATTTTTTTCAGCATAGTTACCTCTTTCTTTATTTAAATCTACCCTTTACAAAGGGTACACTTTAAACATACTTAACGATTTAAAACGATTATGAAGCTCGGTTAACCACGAAAGGTTATCGTAAAAAAAGGACCGAAAAACGGTGCTTTTTTCTACTCATATTGTGCACTATTAATAATTGCGTGGGCTACTCGTCTACCTTCTTCAAGGTCAATGGAGTGTGGCACTTTGATTGTGGCAATGAGAATACCATCGTCATCATTTTTCAAAATCCGATGATAATGAAACTGATTAATTTCACCGTAGAAGTAAACGTCAAATTCTGATAATTCTAGTGGTAACTCTATATCAATTACTTCTGTAGCCCCTTCCCCATTGGTATTATTCAACAATCTTTTTTCCGATTCAACTAAGCCTTCAAAACTAAAGTCCCAACTTATTTTTTCAATTGAAATTTCTAAGCTATTAAATGCTCCATCTGTTACTTCAACAACAATGGCTCCATCTGTTACTTCAAAAATATCGCTTCCTTCTGGGACGGAGATTGCTTTAACTAATGGATTACTTCCATCTACGTCAACACTTCCTGATAGGTGGAATTCACTTCCTTCTAACTCCACAACAGGTTCATTAATAACTTCTTCCAATGATTGATTGTTCGTTTCTTCATTTTGGTTTTCCTCTGTAACTTCATCATTCGAGCAAGCTACCATTGTTAATGCCACAATTCCTAATACGAATAATGTTGTAATTTTTTTCAGCATAGTTACCTCTTTCTTTATTTAAATCTATCCTTTAGAAAGTTTAAGATATTCTTTATTTGTTGTTACCGTTAATAAAGCAGAGCAATTCGCTCCGCTTAAAATCAATTAATTAATTTTTTCTTTTGTTTCATTATCAAAAACATCCATATTAGAATTAGATTCTAACAGTTGAAAAACCGTTCCATTTTCTTTTTCTTCAAAGAACCTTTCTATACTACTAATGACTAAAAGGGCACCGTCCCCTTCAAGACGTTCAATAGTAAATGAATGCAATAATACTTGATTTCCGTCTTTTTCAACTTCTTCTACCGTTCCAAATCCATCCGAAAATTCATAATCGACTTCAATATCAGAAAATGCACTTTCGTTGATTGTTTCAAATAGATTAACAAAATGTTCATTTTCATAATATTTCCTAGTTAATTCGTCCATAATTGCTTCATCTTCTGCTGATTCAGAACTACCTTCAGCTACTTCGTCTTCTTGTGTCTCTTCTACTTTTTCAACAATTTCTTCTTTTTCCGGTTCCGTTTCTTCTGGTTGAGTAACCTCATCGTTACTTGAACATGCCATTAGTAATGCTGCTAAGAATCCTACCGCGAATAAAAGTTTAATGTTTTTCATAAATATTGCCTCCAACTATTTTTTTACATAATATCATCAGATTAAGAAGTCAAAAAACAATTACTTAATCGGAAAATCAAAATAAATGATATAGTAAGTAAGTCACTTTCTTCATACACCCCACCGTTTAAAATACCCGAATATGAATGATGAAAATATGACATGTTATAATATTCTTGTATAGTTTATTTGATTCATTTCATCTACTTACTTTAATAATAAATCTTCAATTCTCAGTAACTTTTGTAGGGAACTAAACTAAAGATATCTTCTGTTAAATGTTCCCTCTACAACAGACTAGTAATATAGTACCGTAAAATAGATTACTTTTTAAGTCAGAAAAAATTAAAGTAATCCTTTTTTGTTAACCTGCCTCTAGTTCCCTGAAGTGATAACTAACTTCCACATCCCCACAATCAGTAACTCGAACCTCAGAAATAAACCTATGTATTAATTCCACTAACACTTCATCACTATAAAGATATCCCATGACCATAGACTCAATATCTTTATCTAATAGCTTTGAAGGATTTCCAATCTGTTTCAGAATCAATAACTTCTTCTCCAACTCATTTTTTCTTTCTTCGCCTTCCCTGATATATTCGGAAAATTCGACCTTGCTAATCTCTCCATCAGCCCTCATCTCAACAAACCCTTTCTTTCATTTAGACAGAAAAAACACACACATTCACAAAAGTCATTTTCACGAAATTAGGGTCTGAATAGCACATATTTATTTTAACTAGCAGGAGTTTATTTTGGGGTTACACTATTGTACCATCAAAATAAAGTCTTCCAAGAATAGAGAAAAAAAAACACCGAGAAGTAAATGTCATCAAACCATTGACATAGTTGAATTTTGAGAAGAATCAGGCCAGAAAAAGACCCGGTTTCGGAAATGTTTATTTTCACGAAAAGCGGGTCTGAATCGGAAATGTTTATTTTAACTGGGAAATGTTTATTTTAATTAGACACCTTCCTAATTAACAGTGAACAACACTCCACATGCGTGGAGTTAACAGTACATACAGGAGTGACATTAGTTCTTAAAAATAAACAGAATAATGAAAGAAAAAACCATATAGTTTTGCTTCAAATTAATCAAAGCCAAACTAATTTTATCCTGAAATCCAAATACCTAAATCACCAAACGAAGAACCAGCTTTTCTAACTAAATTAGTATGTCCAATTGCAATTCCAACTGAAGTTAAATTCATATTTTTTAAAGATGTTTCATTCCATGATTTCATTATCTGAGAAGATAAAGGGAAATCGTTAACTAGATGAACTATTTCAGCTTCATTATTAAAATTAAATATTTTTTGGTAATTTTGCTTAAAAATAGTCTCATATTTAGCTTCACCAATAGATAACCTTCCACACCCAGCATAAACAAGATGTTCTAAAAGCGTATCTTCTTCTACAGTTGGTAATTCGTTAATAAATTTACTATAAGTTCTTTCATAGTAGTCTAATAAATCACCAATTTCTTTATCAAAATTTATGTAATTATTATTGACTGTCCTTCTGATAACAAAAACTAAAGAGAGTATATCAATTTGCTTCTGGTTTAGCTTCGTAATGACTGATAATGACTCATCCAATACAATTTGTTTTAATGTCCTATCATCTTCTTTTGTTCTTTCCACAAGCAATTCAATTAATATCTCTTCTAAATTTTCATCACCTGTTCTTGCAAATTCTTTTTGAGCAGTGTACATCGCATATTGCATATCAGGATTTTTCATCTTTTCAATACCAGAAGGATTTTCCTGCTTTAGCTTTTCTAAAGTATCATTTACTAATTTTTCTGCTCTATAGGTTGCAATTTCCGCAGCCTGTTGAGAAAGTTCTAAAAAATTCGCCTTAAACAAATCTAGTGCAATATTCCTCGCCTCGTCTGCAGTAACACCAACATTAATTACTTGGGCTTGATAGTTAGTACTATCCTTACCACCACTTTGCTTCATAATTCATTCCTCCTTTTTAGGTGAGTTTATCGTCATACTTCCAGCTGACTGATAGTTATTAGAATTTTTCCCACCTTTTTGTTTTTGCTTTACTTTTTTTGACTTAGACATCTGCTTACTAGTCAAAATAGTTAAAGCGAAAACCCCAATTCCACTAAACACCCATGTATACCATTCCATCATTGTTACCTCCCATTCCATGTGTAAAAAGTAAACGCTTATTTTCTAATTGTATAAGTATACAAAAAGTCTCTACTCACGAACAAAATATTTTATTTCTTCAATTGTTTCATTAGTTATATCATTCAATTCTTTATAAAATTTTTGATATCTCAATCTTTTCTCATCATCGACTACTTTTTTAAATTTTTTTATTCCAGACATCCCATTCATGATTAAGTGTATTTCTCAAGACACTCCCAAGTTTACTTAGCCAAGCTAAAACCTCATCTGAAGTATAAGATTTATCAAACTCATCAATAACTTCTTTAATAAAAGACAATGATGGATGGTCTTCTCCTAAAAATGCAAGACTCTCTAAAAATGCACTTTGCCGTAAAGTTATAGCTTTTTTAAAAAGTTCTTCCTCTGTTAATCTTAATTTTTCATCTTTTAAATCTTCGAGAATTTCTCTTAAATTCCCTGTATCATGAAAAAACTTGTATATAGGAGGAACTTTAGGTAGGTATATGGGTTCACTTCGGTTAAAGTAATAAACAGGGTAATCATACTTCTGCTCATTTTCAACACGTTTTTGTATATCCACTTTCTCAGTTACCTCTCTTAGTTCCATTAAAAAGTTTAATGGTGCTCTTGCCCAATTCCAATCCGCTTCAGGTATTGATAGTTTTTTGTATTGTATTTCTAGGTTTCTATCCCAACTCCTTGAATATGACTCGTGGTAGTGTGTACTATGTCTCCATTCGCCTTCATAATCATAATATGATACGACTACAGCCCATGAGTCATGACTTTCGAATGTAATATCCGTATATAATAAGAAGCCTCTAGGGAGTAACCAGATTACTCTTTCTTCATCAGAGTCGTTAAATATTGGTTCCTCAGGCACTAAAGTGTCATCTTCTTTTTTTTCTTCTTTAAAGTCAGGTTTCTTCCCTCTAGGGGGAGGGGTTAATAGAGGTTCTTCCCAAATAAGTCTCTCTAATTCCTTATATGATTTATCTAAATCCCCTAGCTTCATGCTTAGAGCAAACCTGCTTTTAAAGAAATCAGGTAATAGATACTCACCATTCTCTTCTTCTAAGGAGATAGGAATGAATTTTTCTTGTTTTGTATCTTTATATACATCAGGTGTAATAATTAAAGTTTCAGTCCCCACTCCACCATGTCTACCATTTGCTTTTTCACAATAAGTTTTATCACAAATTACTAGAACTTTATCCGCAACTTTAATGCTTTCCTCCATAAATTGAAAACGGTCATGACCCACAACTCCATGCCATCTATCAAGAATAACGTCAACACCAGACTTTGCCACTAATTTTTCTGCTAATTCAAGAACCCACTGTTTATGAGTTTCTGATGACCAACTATACGATATAAAAACTTTAGGTACTATTTCTTCGTATCCCAATTACCTTACCCCTTTTAACTTTTTATCTAAATTTTAACATAATATTCGCATAAAAATTTATGCATTGGTAACAAAAGGTAAAAACGAAGCAGATAGTTTTCATTTAGGTTTCATATTCTTAAAACTTTACATACTGACTAGACTAGAATTATCTAGTAGCGGTTCAAACCTCATAACTAGATTAACCCCACCCAGTGCCTAGTAAAAGAACTATCTCCCTTTTAGAACGAGTATCCCTTATTTTACCTGTAAGAAATTTCATCAAATAGTCTTGTACGTCAACTTAGAATTGTACACCCCTTCTTAACGTGTGATGTATCAAAAAAAAATTGCAATGTGTTCAGTGAATACCTTAACAAAGAAATAGACAGGTACCTTCATATTTCACGGAAAATTGATAGGTTCATCCTCTCCGACCGTCTAAATTTTTTTTTATTTTGACGTACACAAAAGCTATAAGTAATTTTATAGTTTTTGTGTATTTTTATTAAGAATAACCTTTTGTATTTACCCTCTACCATCCTTTGTTATTTTTGTGTTCCTTATTTCTATAATGTGATAGAGAACGATAGGAGGTTGAATTTATGGAACTATTAAAAATTCCTGAGGTAGCCAAAATTTTGAAGCTATCTGAAAATCGTGTTTATGTACTTACAAAACAAGGGGCAATCCCCTCTGTAAAAGTTAGCGGTTCCGTGAGAGTGCTAAAAGAAGACTTAGAGAAATATATCAAAGGGGGTGGTAACAGTGATACTAAATGAACTTGGGAAGCTATACTCAGTTGAAACTGTAGCAGAATTATTAGACGTTGAAGAGCAAACTATCCGTAAATGGATAAAGGAAGGTAAATTAAAGGCTTTAAAACTAGCAGGCACAACTTTGAAGGTAGCTGAAACTGAACTCGAAAGGTTTGTTTTACAGGCATTCTATCAATCGTCTAAGGGAGGAAAATAATATGAATAAAATAACTGTAGAGAAAACTGCTCATATTCTTAACGATTTAAACCTTTGCTTTAGTGAGGGAGCAGTAAAATCATTAGTACAACGTAAACTATTGAAAACTTCTCCTTTAGAGTATGAGGAAAGACGAAATAGCAAGTATAACTTCGCTATTTCAATAAAGTCTTTAGAGGATTACCTTAAAGATAAAGGGGTAACTGCTGAAGAATTTAAAAAACTATACCTCTAAAAAAAATGAACTCTAATAGCGTACCCCACTAGGTGGGGTATAAACTTTATATCAGCTTTAAACGTGGTTTGCAGGAGAACGCGTATTAAAAACTGTCACCACCCTCACTAGGTGGTTGTAAGTGCCGTTAGAGGGTGAGACAATTCCTATGTTAATCACATAGAAAACCCAGAATTATACCGTCGCAGTAGCCTATTGGCTAGGTGGCATGACAGAATTGTATTTTATAAGTACATACGTGGTAAAGCTGCACCTGGGCACGTTGAATGTCATGAAGGGAACCTCAAATCAGAAGTTTCTCCGCTCCCCTTTTAGGGGGGTGGAGTGTTTCCTTTGCCTAAATGATTGATTACTAGATTATTCCATCTATTCCCCCCCTTCTTAATATACTCTTTTTAATTTCTTTCAGACCCCATCAAAGATTAATTCTTCTTTTTAAAAGTTTTCGCAACTATTCCTTACATAGAACGATTGCTACAGTGAAAGGGGAGAGAACCATGATAAAAGTTGAAAGAGAATTTTCAGGAACAGAAGAACTCGAAGAGGTTTTATTAGCCTTTATTGAATATGTAATTGACAAAATACCAAATGCTTCCTACGATAGTGATTATAAATGTCAACTATAAAATGTACACTTTTGATCATTTTAGAATGTACATTTTTGCTCATGCTTTTTAAAAATTTCCCCCAGC
>NZ_ALPT02000119.1 GCF_000292245.2 Alkalihalobacillus alcalophilus ATCC 27647 = CGMCC 1.3604
TTTTTTTGTTGTTTACTATGGCAATGTTGCTATTTGTTACTTTCGTGGTGTAGGATTGTACCGGATTCTTTTTAGACTTGAAGCGCGGAGCTTTATTTTGTTTCTTGAAGAATCGAGTAAAGGAATCGGCAAGATTTTTCAGGGAGGATTGAAGGGCAATGCTGTCCACTTCTTTTAGCCATACGAATTCCTTTTTTAGTTGCGTTAATTCAGCCGAACAAGAAGAATACGTTAACCCTTTGCCTGTTTCTTGGTAGGTATCGTTCCATTGTCCTAAAAAGCGATTAAAGACAAAACGAGAACAGCCGATGGTTTTAGCAATGAAGATTTCCTGTTCTTTGGTTGGATAGAGACGGAATTTGTATGCTTTGTTGATGAGCATTGTTTTCACCTCAGATAGGAATGTATGTTCTTATTATACCTTAACAAGAATCTCTTTGGCTACCGCCAACCGCCATTCATCTCCCCCTTATCGTTGGGCTTCTCCCTTCACACGATTGAAGAGGGAGTCTTCTGTCGGGAAATGATAAAAAAGTTTCGCTTATTTCTTGCATAAACAAGCTGCTCCCAACCATATAGTGATAGAAACAAGCCTTCAAAAATTGAATTCAGCGGAAGGATGAGCAGAAATGACTCGTGATTTGCTTTCAACACTTGTCGATGTCTTTTTTGTCGCATTTGGGGTCATTATTGGTGGGGCTATTATCGGATGCCTTGGAGCGTTTCTAGTCGGAAAAGCCCCTTTAGAAGAGATGAAAAACTTGGCAAGTTCTTTAAAAATTTGGGCGATTGTGGCGGCCATCGGTGGCTCCTTTGACGCGATCACAAGTATCGAACGTGGATTATTTGATGGATTACATGAAGATATATTACGAACGTTTCTTATGCTTTTTACAGCCTTTTGTGGGGCACAAGCGGGTACAGTCATTATTCTTTGGATTGTTGGTGGTGAGCATTAATGAGAGTTCCTCCGTATTATCGAAGACCTGGTTGGCAACGTTTTTTTGCCGGAATTGCGATTGGTGCAATCATTGGGTGGGCTTTTTTTGTGAACCATTACGGACAAGTGTATGATTCAATGATCGTTAAAATTAAGACACAGGCCGATGAAATCACCCATTTAGAAGAAGATATTGCTCAGTTAAAAAATGACCAAATTATATTAAACGAAGAGAACAAAAACAAATTAACGGTCCAAGACATAGAAATCAGCTTTTCGAACGACAAACAATTAAAACTGAGCCAATTAACGATTCATGATTTAAAACACCAAGCCGTTGACCAAATTAGCAACTTAAAAGGTGATAGCATCGAAACGGTTTATCAAGCAAAAGATCTTATTTACCGAGCGATCGAAAATAAGACCTATGTAATCGATGATCGTAAATACCATTTCAAAATCATCGGCGAATCCTTTTACACTACCCTGCACTTAACAATTGAAATTAGGTTAGAGCCTTCATCCAATTGAAGGCTCTTTAAGAGGCCACTAAAAAACGTTCTGTTCGTTACTATATGGTTATATTAGTTAACTTACTCCGCGGGTGAACTGGGAGCCTCACGACAAAGTCGCTGCGGGGTCTCCCGTGTTTCACTATTCCCGAAGGAGTCTTATCCGACTCAAATTTTATTCTAACGGCTTGTTTTTTCATTAAATTCCGCACTCAATAGTTTTAACTTTTTCACTAATTGGTCGGCTTCTTCAAAGCTATAAACTGTTGCTCCTGAGGCCATTGGGTGTCCGCCGCCATTATATTCCTTTGCTAATTCGTTAATAATTGGACCTTTTGAGCGGAGGCGTACACGAATTTTATCTTCATCTTCAACAAAAAATACCCATGCTTTTAAGCCCTCAACACTTGAAAAAACATTCACCAACTGGGATGATTCGTTTGCTGTTAAATCAAATTGAGCTAGAATATCATTCGTTAATCGCATTTCACCAACCCCTTGATCATGATAAATAAAATGCTGCAGAACATATCCTTCTAACCTCGTTGTTTTTAACGCTTTACGATGAAGGGCTGAATAAAATTTGGGCTGGTCAATCCCGGCTTCTACTAGTTTCCCTGTACGAAGATGTGTCGCCTTTGTCGTATTATTATACATAAAACGCCCTGTATCACCGACAATTCCAGCGTATAAAGGAAGAGCTACTTCACTCGTAAAGCCTTTTTCAAAAACAGATGATGCCTCAATGAGTGCCACGATCATCTCACTCGTTGAACTCATATTTGTATCAACCCAATTCCAATCCCCATATTGATCTTCTGGAGGATGATGATCAATCTTAATCAGTTTGTCTCCTAGCTGATAACGGTCATCACTGATACGCTCTTGGTTGGCTGTATCTAAGACGAGCACCAATGCACCGTTATATTTATCGTCCTCTATTTGATCCATTTCTCCTAAAAAGCCGAGTGAATCCTCCACTTCTCCAACCGCATAGACATGTTTGGTGGGATCAAGTGCTTGAATAAGCTTTTTTAACCCTATTTGAGAACCTAACGCATCAGGGTCTGGGCGTTGATGTCGATGGATAATGATCGTTTTGTACTTCAAAATTTGTTCTTCTATCGTTTTTATCATGTTTGTCCCTCTATTCTTATTTCTAAATACCGTTTACTTTTTGCGTTAAATGGTTTCACGATTTAGACACTTCCTCAGAACTAGCTTTTCTAACAAGAAAACGTTACAATATGTCTGTATAACTCGGAGTAAATAGCTTTAACTAGGAAGGAGCCTTATCATATGGCTGATTCAATTTCAAAGATTTTAATCATTATTGTCGTTATTTCTTTTGTCTTTTTTCTTTTTAATAAATTCAAACAATGGAGAGCCACTGAATCATTAGTTAAACGAATTTACCAATCAAAAGCTAGTCTTTCTCTTGGCATGTTTATGCTTTCTTTTGGTCTAAATTTATTTGTTTCTTACAGAAGTGTACTTGAAATTGTGATTGGGGCTGTTTTTGTTATGCTCGGTGCTTATAATGCTTATCATGGCTACAAAGCCTACAATCACTATATTCCGCAAATGGAGCAAAACTAATCACAAACATATTGAAAAAGGCATGGGATTTCCCAGCCTTTTTCTTCTTCTCGTTCATAATCTAACCAATTGACTCCTAATCTTCGGCCAGCTACATAATCTTTAACATTTCACTCAATCGATTAATTGAGCCATTAAAAGGGCTTTAGAGACGATTTCATCTTCAAAGTACATTTCAACGTCAATTTTTCCGTGCTTACGACCAATTTCTAAAATGCGTGGTTTAATTCGAATCGTACTGTCAATTTGTACTGGTTTAAGGAAGTAGATTGTAATGTTTTCTAAAACGAGATTTCCTCGTTTGTATTTTCTTAATACTCTTCGACCTGCTTCAGTAACGAGTGTCGTCATAACTCCATGCGAAATCGTTCCTAATTGATTTGTCATTTGTGGTGAAACTTCA
Organism: Alkalihalobacillus alcalophilus ATCC 27647 = CGMCC 1.3604; assembly: GCF_000292245.2. Lineage (GTDB taxonomy): Bacteria > Bacillota > Bacilli > Bacillales > Bacillaceae_D > Alkalihalobacillus > Alkalihalobacillus alcalophilus. The sequence goes on from NZ_ALPT02000119.1 coordinate 3,455, forward strand.
CATGAGAATGTATTTTCTTCACCCTTTATCTCGTCGAATCGACTAGTAACAATATCTTCAATCGTTTCTCCCACATGTGGTTGTCTTTGAGCCATTTGTAAAGCCTTTAAAACATCTTGACGACTAACAACTCCGATAAACCTTTTTTCAGAATCGAGAACAGGTAATAATTCAATTCCTTCCCAAACCATAACATGGGCAACGGACGCAACAGATGTTCTTTCATTGACTGTAATCGGGTTAGCTGTCATTACTTTTTCAATAACGGTATCTTTTGTTGCCCCTACAACGTCTTTTGCGGTAACCATTCCTTGAACTCTCATGTTTTCATCAATAACTGGGTATCTTGAATGACCTGTTTTTTGGTTAAATTCTTTCCACTTTTCAACTGGGTCTGATGTTGATAAATAATACGTTTCATGAAGCTGTATCAAAATATCATCCACTAGGACAATATCCTTTTTTATGAGCTGATCGTAAATCGCCCGATTGATCATCGCTGCCACCGTAAACGTATCATAACTCGTCGTAATAATCGGTAGGTTTAATTCATCAGCTAATGCCACTACTTCATCACTCGTATCAAATCCTCCGGTAATTAAAACAGCTGCACCCGCTTCGAGTGCAAGCTTATGCCCGTTATAACGATTCCCCACAATAAGTAAATTGCCTGCTTCAACATAGCGCATCATTGCATCTAATTTCATCGCACCAATCACAAATCGATTTAATGTTTTATGAAGCCCTTCACGTCCACCAAGAACTTGTCCATCAACAATTTTGACGACTTCAGCGTATGTAAGTTTTTCGATATTTTCTTTTTCTTTTTTTCAATCCGAATCGTTCCAACCCGTTCTATCGTACTAACCAACCCTCGGTTTTCCGCTTCTTTAATCGCACGATATGCGGTCCCTTCACTTAATTGAAGTTCTTTTGCAATTAAACGAACGGAGATTTTTGAACCTACAGGTAATTCTGAAATAAACATTAATATTTGTTCATGTTTTGTTGGCAAGAAGATCCACCACTCTTTCATCGTCTTCTTATATATTTCAAATCTGTATTAGTCTTATTATACTTCTGTTAGAGTGGTGTATCAAGCTTATCTTCCATATTGACGCTTACTTCTCCATTCTTGAGACTTTTGCCCACTGCTACTTACCGAAACAGATTGATTTTTCTTATATAACAGTCCAATAATATTCCCAATAATCACTAATGAAACAAACAGCAGCCAACAAATAAAAAAGATTAATTCCAGACCTGTAGCCTGTAATGAAAAATAATCAAAGCTATACAAAAGCAAAATAGCTGCGATTAAAATGGAAATAAAGTATCGTTGTTTCATATTCATTAACCTCCCTTTCTTATAAAAACTATGAAAATAACCATTAAAAAAGACCAAGCTATTTGATTTTAAATCGCTTGGCCATCTTTTCTTATTATTATAATTCAGTTGATTGTCCTACCTCTAAATATAAACCTTGTCCACCTGATAAAGAATTTGCAAAAGCTTCTCCATCTTGTTCAATAAGTGGGAAAGTATTGTAGTGAATCGGAACGACTTTTTTGGCCCGAACCCAATCAGCCGCTGTTGCTGCATCTTCTGGGCCCATCGTAAAATTATCACCGATTGGTAAAAAGGCGATATCAATCGTATTTCTTTCTCCGATTATTTTCATATCTCCAAATAAACCTGTGTCACCCGCATGATAAATCGTTTTTCCTTCTGCGGTAAATAAAATTCCAGCAGGCATACCTGTATATATAATTTCCTTCGTCTCCTCAATCACATAAGACGAACCGTGAAACGCTTCCGTAAATTTGACAGTCCCAAATTCAAATGTATGGGCTCCACCTAAATGCATCGGATGTGTTTGCACACCTTGCCAGCTTAAATAAGTAGCCAATTCAAAAGGAGCAATAACTAAGGCGTCATGTTTTTTGGCTAGTTCTAAAGTGTCTCCAACATGATCATCATGTCCATGTGTAAGTAAAATGACATCAACAACAAGGTCGTCCACATTCAAATCGGTACTTCCATTCCCTGAAATAAAGGGGTCAATAATGATTTTTTTTCCATTTGTTTCGATCATTACAACAGAATGTCCGTGATAACTAACTTTCATGATTATTCATCTCCTATTTTTAATGGTATCTTCGTCCTTCATTCCCATTTTTATCTGATTCTAAACTTTAAGTCATTTGTCATTCATGGTAGATTTAATTTACATCATTATTTAATTAAAATAAGGAAGGACGATTATTTATGTATAAAAAAAGAATTCAATATGTTCAAAATTATTTAAAACAAGAAAAAATCGATTTTGCCTTCATTCAAGGGAAAGCTAATTTATTTTATTTAACCGGATTTCGCTGCGAACCTCACGAACGTCTTGTTAGCCTCATTGTCGCTCCAACGGCTGAACCTGTACTTGTTGCTCCACATATGGAACGAAGCCTCATTTTAGCAGCGGGTTGGCAAGGGGATATCATAGGGTATAGTGATACAGATAATCCGTGGGAGTTCATCACTACTTATTTACATAATAACAAGGTCGGTACTGAAAAAATGGCGATTGAGCCAAGTTTACTATCTTATGAACGTTCACAAGCACTCCTTCGTTTGGGTGAAAATACACTCCTACAAAACATTGAAGAAACATTACTACACTCACGTTTAATCAAGTCACAAGAAGAAAAGGCAATTTTACAAGAGGCAGCCAAACGAGCTGATTTCGGTGTTGAAGTTGGGGTGTCTGCCATTAAAGCGGGTCGAACAGAAATTGAAATCATTGCCATGATTGAGTTTGAGCTAAAGAAAAAAGGCGTCACGGAAATGTCATTTAACACGCTTGTATTAACAGGAGCCAATTCCGCAAACCCACACGGAAAACCGGGAATGAATGAGGTTAAGCCTGGTGATTTCGTTTTATTTGATCTCGGTGTTGTTTACGAAGGGTATTGCTCAGACATCACACGTACAGTCGCTTTTGACCACGTATCAGATAAACAGCAAGAAATTTATGCGACTGTACTTAAAGCCCAACTCCAAGCGATTGAATCGTCAGTCATTGGAGAATCTTTAGGGCAGATCGATGAAGCTGCTCGTTCCGTCATCACAGACGCTGGGTATGGTGATTATTTCCCACATCGAATCGGACATGGTTTAGGTACAGAAGTGCATGAATGGCCTTCATTAAATGCAACAAATACGATGCAACTACAGGAAGGGATGGTATATACCATCGAACCAGGAATTTATGTACCTCATGTAGGTGGTGTGCGGATAGAAGATGATATCTTTGTTGAAAAAGATGGTCCTAAATGTTTAACGAACTACCCGAAAGAATTACAAATTATTAAATAAAGCCCCATTTAAAAAGCTATTTCAAGTCGTAAAGACGAATTTGAAATAGCTTTTTTACTTATGAATTAAAATGGGTACGCGCATCGACATACTCAAGTTTTGAGCCTCAGCAACCGCTTTGTATGTGATATGACCATCTAAAGTATTAATCCCCTTTAACAAGGCTTCATTATCTAAACATGCTTGCTTATAACCTTTATTCGCAAGCTGTAAAGCATAAGGAATTGTCACATTTGTCAAACCCATTGTCGATGTTCTTGGAACCGCTCCTGGCATATTAGCGACCGCATAATGTACGACATCATGTTTTAAATAAGTCGGATTATCATGGGTTGTGACCCGATCAACGGTTTCAAATATTCCGCCTTGGTCAATCGCAACATCGACGATTACTGACCCTGGCTCCATGCCACTAACTGTCTCCTCCTTAACTAAACGAGGTGCTTTAGCTCCCGGAATTAAGACGGCACCAATCACTAAATCTGAACGTCTCACAGCCTCATCAATATGGAATGGATTTGACATTAACGTCTGGATTTGACGACCATATAAATCATCAAGTTGGCGAAGTCGTTCAGGATTTAAATCAAGCAATGTCACCTCTGCTCCAAGTCCCATCGCAATTTTGGCAGCGTTCGTTCCGACAACACCACCACCAACAACGGTCACTCGTGCTCGCTCAACCCCTGGAATTCCTGAAAGTAAAATCCCTTTACCACCTTTTGATTTTTCTAAAAACTGAGCTCCAATTTGAGCCGCCATTCTTCCGGCAACCTCACTCATCGGTGTCAATAAAGGAAGACTGCCATTTGGTAATTGCACCGTTTCATAGGCAATTCCAACCACTTTATTTTCGACAAGTGCTTTTGTCAATTCAAGCTCAGGGGCAAGATGCAAGTACGTAAAGAGAATAAGCCCTTCTCTAAAATACTTATACTCCTCAGCAACCGGCTCCTTCACCTTCATAACCATATCAAAAGACCATGCTTCCTTTGCCGTATCAACAACTGAAGCTCCTGCCTCTACGTATTGGTCGTCGGTAAAACCACTCCCGTCACCTGCACTTGTTTCGATATAAATTTCGTGTCCTGCTTGTTTTAAGGCATGAACCCCAGCAGGAGTCATTGCCACACGATTTTCATTATTTTTAATTTCCTTTGGTACGCCAATTTTCATTTATTTCAGCTCCTTCTCCAATTGGGAATTCCATGTCCACGTAAACAGCTTACTCTCCTCAGACATAAAACGAATATCTACTTTCTCCAACTGTTTATAACGTTTTTGTAACACTTCTACCATTTCTTCCATCTTTGCTTTTGGGTGAAGGTGAAGCAGCTGAACCATTGCGTCTACTTCTTTTTTAGCCTTTTTACCTTTTATGACATAATTCCCTTCTTCGTATTCATAATGATTAGGACTATCATATTCCCATTCATATTCCGTACCATCATTCAGAATTGATATCCTAACGGAATAAGCTGTCATAAGCTCTGTCCCAGACACTTTAGCCTCTGCCATCTGAGCTCCTATAAAAAGTAACAAGCAACTAAAAAGAATAAACCCAATTTTTCTAGCCATTTTTAAAGATCACCTCTAACTTTTAAGATGATACAAATTGGGCTGATCTATTCATTTATCTTTCCCTATTTATCACATCAACACCACCAGTCACATCAATCACACTTCCAGTGACCATATCAGCATTTTCATCACAGAGGAAAAGAACCGTTCTGGCAATATCTTCTCCTGTTGCAGATCGACCAATTGGTGTATTTCCATTTTTTTGTTCTATTCTTGCTTCTTGAATGGAAGCTTCTTTCATATCACCTAAAATATTTCCTGGATTGACCATGTTTACTGTAATACCATTTTCTGCTTCTTCAATTGAAACAGTTTTCATTAAGGAAACGACTCCTACCTTTGCAGCCGCATATGCAGACCGGTACTTCCATCCAGGTGCATGATTCGCCTCTTGAAAACCATAAGTGACTATACGACCAAACTTCTGCTTCCTCATAATAGGGATCACTTTGCGAAATAAATGAAATACTGCACTCAAATTTCCCTCGATCATGTTATACCATTCGTCTTCTCTATAATCGACCAGTTTTTTACGTTCAAATATATAAGGTCCTGCGTTATTGATGAGGATATCGATTCTGCCAAAACGCTCAAAAGTTTGTTCAATCGCTTTATCAAGGTCTTTCTTATCGGTCACATCCACTTGAATAAATTGAATTCGTTCACTCTCATTAGACCACTTCTCTTTAATTTTATTAATCGCTTCCTTATCCTTATGATATGTGATTGTCACAGAATAGCCTCTACTTAATAAAGCATTCGTCACTTGGTAACCAAGCCCTTTTGTTCCAGCTGTTATAAAAGCATGCCGCCTCATAATAACCTCCCGCTCAATAGTTATCGTTTTCTTTTGATCATACTACTTGCCAGAAAGATTGTAAAAAAATAAGTGTGAAAACTCTATAACCCACCGCTATTTTTCGTGAATTATTACTCAACTTTCGCATCGAGAAAATCCGTTCAACGAGTTGGCAGAGCGAAAAGGAAGCTCTTAAACAAATGCCCTTGACACGTTTGAAAAGCTAGAACGCACTATCAAA
>NZ_ALPT02000120.1 GCF_000292245.2 Alkalihalobacillus alcalophilus ATCC 27647 = CGMCC 1.3604
AGAGGACTTGAATACCAAAGGAATGTTGCGTAATCATAAATTAGCTAAATCGATCTCGGATGTATCCTGGTCTGCCTTTGTATCAAAATTAGAATACAAAGCGAAATGGTACGGGAAAACCATCGTGAAAATAAGCAGGTGGTATCCATCTAGTCAAATCTGTTCCGAATGTGGACATCAAGACGGCAAGAAATCTCTTGAAAAAAGGGATTGGACGTGTCCTATTTGCGATAAACATCACGATCGAGATATCAATGCCAGCCAAAATATTCTAGCTGAAGGGGTAAGAACCTTCCACACGGCTTAAAACAACATTCAGAACCGTAGGAATCGACGGGGATAGCTTGGTCCATAAGAGAAACCTCTGTCGGCAAAGAAATCGGCTGGCAAGTACGCTCTGTTCCCAAGAATCTCCCACTTCAAGCGTTAGCTAAGTGGCGAGTAGTTCAATAGTAGAAAAAGACTTGCTCAAAAATCAAGTTAACAACGGAGGGTATAAATGGAATATACATTTACGGAAAAAGATGAGAAGCGATTAATAACTTTGGAAGGAAGCTTTAACTTTCGTGATCTAGGTGGATACAAAACGAAGTCAGGTCGGACGGTAAAATGGGGGAGAGTGTTTCGCTCTGGTGATTTAAGCAAAGTAACAGCCAATGATCTAAAGAAGTTGGAGCAGCTGGGGATTAAAACTATTTGTGATTTAAGAAGTCAAGATGAAGTGGAAAAAATGCCGGATCCGCTATTAGCAAATGTTCGTGCACTTCATGTTCCAGTTATTCCGAATGATGACGAGACGATGGTACGCCAAGTTGGTGATTTAGCAGAGGTACAGCGAGAATGGCTTACAAATCCTGGTGATATGCTAACATATATGAATAAAAAAATGGTCATATTTGCAGAGGCGTATAAAACGCTCTTTCGCTCTTTGTTAAATTATCCAGAAGAGCCATTACTATTCCATTGTGCAGCCGGGAAAGACCGAACCGGTGTTGTCGCAGCACTTATTTTAAGTTTACTAGACATAGACCGCGAGACGATTCTAGAAGATTATTTGTTAACGAATCTTTCAAAAGAAAAAATGCGTCAACAGCTGGCCGGCAGCGATTTAGATGCCTTTTCACATCTAAGTGGAGAAGCGATAGAAGCGATGCTTGAACCAAGAGCTGAGTACATCGAGGCATTCTTTGTCGAACTTGAACACCACTATGGAACAGTTAAGCATTATTTCGAACGAGCTATCGGTTTGACTGAAGATGAGATGAATCAATTAAGAGAGAATTTGTTAGAACCTTAGTAGAGGAAGAAAATTACAATATAGTGTTAAAAAATAGGGAGGGTTATATGATTAAGAAAAGCAAGTTTATGTTTATAATTTTTGTTCTATTGGCTGCTTTTTCAGCTTGTTCAGCAAATGATGAAACAATTGAAGAAAAAACGAAAGATATAGAGGTAAGCTCTATTTTTAATTCAGGTTCTTATTCAATGATTGGTGAAGAAAAGAAAATTGGTTTTATTTATGATGAATATTCAACCCCTTTTATTGCTGGCGAAGAAAATAAGTATATGTGGCATTTTTGGGGAGAGAACCTAGAAATGAAGCCATTAAAAGTAATTGGTACGAATACAGAGACTAATCAAGAAGTTGTTGTAATCGAAGAAGGTTTTCTAGCTGGTCCAAATAACGAAGCGGATGCCCATATGCCTAGTTTAATGTCATTGCCAACAAAAGGAATTTGGACATTAGATGCTTATATCGGTGAAGAGCTGTTCGGTACAATTGTTGTAAAAGCTCGATAATATTTAACTTCAACTAAAGAAACCGTTAGTAAACTTTGTTGCTTTTAATTATTATTTTGATTAAGTGGAACAAATGTTCTATAATGGAAATAAATAACTATGGAGGTGCAATATATGAGACCAAAGCTAACAAAGAATATTAGTATAGATAGTTTTAAAGATTTCTACTGGTTAAAAGAAGAATTACAGTTTTTTTGCAGAGAAAATGGAATAAGTGCTTCTGGTTCAAAATTAGAGATTTCTGATAGAATCGAAACATTTCTTGAAACAGGAGAGATAAAGAAGCCAATTAGAAAATTAAAAGTGAATCATAAACCTGAACAAGAGGTCAATTTAAGCCTAGAAACAGTCATTTCGGAGAATCATCGTTGCAGCCAAAATGTAAGAGTTTTTTTCAAGACAGTTATCCCTAATTTTCATTTTTCTACCTATATCCAAAACTACTTTAAAACCAACATTGGCAAAACGTATCAAGATGCGGTAGATGCTTGGTATAAAGAAGAAGAACGAAAGCAAGATCCATCGTACAAGAAAAAAATTGCTCCTCAATTTGAATACAATCAATTTATTCATGATTATTTTGCTGACCCGAATAATCAAGGGAAAAGTCGTGAAGAAGCAATCCAGGCTTGGAACAACATCAAAAAACTCCCTGGAAGCAATAAATATATGACAAAGAATTAGTTAAGCACATTAGAACGCGGATGATATAGGAATACGTTCAGCGATTTTAATTGATCATAATATAAACTGAGACCATTAGTTCAAAAAATTTTATCTATTTCTAAGGGGAGCGAGAGGTCTGTGAATATCCAAATTATGTAATGATATTAATTTGGGATTAATTGTTTTAACGCACATAATATTTACTATGTACTATTCATAAATGAAAGGGTGATTATAATGCTTCTTTTTGTTCCTGTTGGTATTGGTTTAATTATTGGTTTAATTATTGGTTTAATTGTTTTTCTATTAACAGTGTGGTTAAGTAAAGGAAGGAAAAGTAAAGGGATAGTATACGCACCTGGAATCTTAGCATCTATTGTCTCAATAATCTTAGTATTATATGGTTTGATAGTAGTTCGAGGATTTGAGGGGGCAGCTTATTTGTTTCTTTCGATAACCATTTTACTTTGTTCAATAATAGCATTATTTTATAGCAGGTATAAACTTAAAGTAGTTTAAAAATGATAAATAAATCTCAATTTCTCAATAAAATCAAACTATAAAATTCTGAAAAGTCATTTAAAAAGTAACATAAAAAATGTTACTTAGGTTTTTATATTATTTAGAGAGGGCGTATTCCTATAGATACATGGTTTATTGTTTCATTTATTACAATATTATTGGTTCGTTTCATCTTTGAATTCGTAATTTTTAAACACAAACCAAAAAGGTATCTAATTTCTATAATTTCGATTATTGGTATTTTGGTTATAATCATTATTCAATTTGTGTTTTTAGAAGTTAATATATTTTCTCCGTTTAATTCTTTATCATTTCTTATTATTTTAATTACTGTTGGTTTGTTTTGTTACTCTGGTTATCTAATAATTAAGAATATGAGATTATGGAATCAAAGAAAGGGTACTGACTAAAGGAACTAATACCGTATGAAACAGCTTACATCAACCTAAGAAAACTCCTCGTATCTATATAAAGGTATGAAAAATTATGTTAAATGCTCCCATGAATACTCTTTCATGCGATAATAGAAGCAGAGCGGCTTTCGTTCAATCTATTGACTATTGTCAGTCTGAAATACAGGGTGTTTCCATTCATGGGGGGGTATTTCTTTAAAATGAAAAAAATATGTTTCATTTTGTTATTTCTTGTTATCGTTTCGTCTTGTACTACAAAAGAAGAAACGGAAGACTATAATATGACGTCTATTGAGGACCTTGATGAAAAAAACGACATTATAGAAAAAGCTCAAGCTGCTGTGGAGGAAATCCAAAGCATGAAGACAATAACGATATTAACTCAACAATTTACAGGCGAGTCAATCAATGAGGAAACTACAATACAAGTTGATAATAACTTACTGTTTGACCCACTTTCTTCTAGCGTACATGTCTTGATGACCACATTAGGTCAAAACGTGGAATTTTCCATGTATTCTAATGAAGATGCTACTTATTTTACAGAGAATCCGAACACTGAGAATGAAGTTTGGCAAAGGCTTCCTGAAACTGAACACGAAGAAATCATCGCAGATTATAAAAGGACCACTTCTTTTATCAATTATGATCTTTTACTTGAACATATAGATGAATTAGTTGTGAACGATGTTGACGATGATATAGAGTATTATGAATTGATCTTAAATGGAGACTCTAACATCTATCATCAATTACTTACTCAAGATCATTTAGTTGATATGGCCGAGGAGCAAGCTTCTGTTGATACGTTTTCATTTTCGATAAAGCTCGAGAAGGATACGGGTCATCTCATCAATTTCGATACAACAATGTACGGTACAGTAGATTTCGAGGGAGAAGTTATTAGCCTTTTTGAAACCATGACTCTCTATGTTGAAGGTATTAATATATTTGAAGATGAATACTCTTTAGTTCCAGTCGGAGTCGAACAGTATATTGAAAATAATGAATAAATATTTGAATTAACTCGATGGTCTTGTTCTGGCCAGTAAAAGTAGTGCAAATGGCGAACCTTTCAGTAGCTCTTTAGGGTTTGATTTGTGTTTAAAAGAAAAAGAACATCAAAAATTGAAAGGTGGATTCAAGATGTATCCTTAAAAGTTCGCTCTACACACTGTCCGGAGCCGGCTCTAATGTAGCTATTTAGTGAAGGTTTGCCTCTCATTTTATCGTGGATAAATACCATGTCGCTCAACTAAATTTGCACTAAAAAAGATTCGAGAAGCTACAACTTCTCGAATCTTTTTCTATTTAAGGACTTACCCTTGAATGTGATATGAAATTATTTCAAAGCGATATAAAACGATACACCTATCGCGGCAAATAAGACTAAAAACGGAGCAACAAATATTAAAAAGTCGTTTAACATCGTTTCATCACTCCCTTTTTCCTTTTATATATTTTTTGTCAAACAAGAATAAACGTAGTAACAGGTACAGAGAAGGGATGAGTAACATCATTCCAAGTACAAAGGCGATAATTAAGGCTATTGCCATCGCTTCATTTGTAAAACCATCATAGATCGTTAAATACGGATACAATAAGTAAGGATAATGAGAAATACCATACCCAAAGAAAGCGAAAGCGAATTGCCCGATTAATAACCAAAGGGAAAGGGCATAATTTCTTTTTTTCCATAACAACCAAACTGTACCGATCCATAAAATAAAGGAGATGGCGAACATCCACCATAAGTCGAGAATTCGAGTATAGTGCTCGAGATTATGACCTCTTAGCTCGATAATAATACCTGAAGCCGCCACAATTAAGGGGATGGCCCAAATAAGAGCATATTTCCTCATCAGAGAGGTCGCTTTTTTATCGCCTGTTTCATTAGCATACCAAGTTAAGAAGACCGCAGAGATATAAAGAACAGCGGTAATGCTTAATACAACGATTGCCCAAGTGAGTGGGCTCGTAAATAAGGCTAAATAATCAAGCGTAGGATTGCCTGTCTCCATAGAAACAAATCCACCTTCTGAGATCGTTAACACAATTGAAAGGGAAGCGGGAATGAGGATTCCAGAAGCCCCGTACATAAAGGCATACCCTTTATGACCCTTTTTCCCATAAGATTCAAATGCGTAATAGGAGCCACGAATCGCGAGTAATATTAACGCAATGCTTGCTGGAATTAATAAAATCGTGCCAAAGTAGTACGCAGTCTTTGGAAAGAAGCCAACAATTCCTACAAAGAAAAAGACAAAAAAGACATTCGTTACTTCCCATACCGGTGATAGATACCGTTGAATTACGTTAGAAACAATATGTTGCTTTCCTGTCAAAATGCTATACGCGTTAAAGAAACCCGCTCCATAATCAATCGAAGCGACAATTACGTAACCAAATAAAAATATCCAAAGTACGGAAACACCGATAATTTCTAAACTCATGATGACTTCCCTCCTGAGTAACGTTCTAAGTCCTTTTCAATTGGGTTATCACGAAACATCCTTCTTAAGACCACAATCGTACCAATTCCTAAAACGAGATAGAGAAGAACAAAGAGAATAAACATTAACCCAACATAATCACTCGTTGTAGCCGCTTCGTCAATCGTCATAATCCCTCGTAATATCCATGGTTGACGACCCACTTCTGCCATCCACCATCCAGCTTGTATCGCAAGGAAGGAAAGAGGCCCACCTAAAACAATTAACCAACGATACCACCTTTGTTGAATAAAGGTCCATTTTCTCCACGTAGCCACCCAGTAAATGAAGGAAAGAGCTAACATAAAGACGCCAATCGTGACCATTGTGTCAAAGAAATAATGAATCACAAGTGGTGGTTGAACTTCTTCTGGGAATTGGTCTAATCCAATGACCTCTGAAAAAGGATCACCATGAGCTAAAATACTTAAAGCATAGGGGATTTCTATCGCATATTGTGCTTCATTATTTTCATCAAGAACTCCCCATAAAATAAGCGGTGCTTCTGTGGTTGTCTCAAAATGCCATTCGGCAGCCGCTAATTTTTCTGGTTGATATTCCGCTAAATACTTCCCAGATAAGTCGCCAATAAGTGCCGTAGCTAAGGCAAAAACAAAACCAATTTTCATTAATAACGTTAAGGACTTCTTATGATACGTCTGATTCGCCCCTTGTAAAAGACGAAAAGCAGCGATCGCCGCAAGCACAAAGGCAACCGTCATATAAGCCGTTGCGAGAACATGGGTAACTTTTGTTGGCATAGATACGGTAAACATAGCGGCTATCGGGTTTACATTGACGAACTCGCCATTTATAAGTTCAAACCCGCCTGGTGAATTCATAAATGAGTTCACTACGGTAATAAAGAAAGCCGACATCGCTCCACCAATCGCAACTGGAATCAGAAGTAATAAATGCTTTTTCTGATTATCAAATCGATCCCAAGTATATAAATAAATGCCTAAGAAGATCGCCTCAAAAAAGAACGCAAAAACTTCCATAAAAAGTGGCAGGGCAATTATATTACCAGCTAACTCCATAAAACTTGGCCATAATAACGCTAATTGCAGACCAATCGCTGTCCCTGTCACAACTCCAACGGCCACTGTTACGACAAATCCCTTCGCCCATCTGCGAGCCATGAGCATATAATGCATGTCATTTTTTCTAATTCCAACCCATTGGAATATTAAAATCATCAACGGCAGCCCAACACCGACCGTTGCATAAAAAATATGGAAGGATAGTGTGAGTAGCGTAAGCATTCTACTCATAAAGACCGGATCCTCAAATAACATCTAAAAACACCCCTTTATATAGGAATAAAAATCTATCGTCCACTCATCATAAAAAATACCTGCTTATCGAATAGATTCCTTAAATCAGGTACCCTAACTTCTTAGTTATTAATCAAAAGTGTATTAAAATCCTAACATGAATTTAAGCTAATATTATATGGAAAATGTTAAATCTCTATGAAGTAAAGGTAAGGTTTGAAAATATGACACAAATGAGAGGGGAAGAAAAGGCTTACTTTGTTTAGACTCATTAAATAATTAAATTTTCAATTAAAATACCAAACAATCGCCTCCAAATGAAAGTAATGCCAAATATTCTATATCATCTTGTATTTAATAAAAACTATTTACTAATATTAGGTCTATAGTAATAATAGTAGTTATGGAATATGTACGGAAGAATATTTTTGAGCCACTTCAAATGACGAAAACAGCAATAGATCCCGAACCAGAATTTTTAAGTGTTAGGGTAAAAAATCAAAGTTTAAGGAAACACGAAAAACGAGTTTGGATTATGACAATTGTTTTTACGTTTATTTTATGTGTAAACATTTTGTATTGGGAGTTTTATTATTAGATAGTACATTTTTTTGAATTAAATGAAACAAACAGGAGCGTAAATATGGAAATTATCTATTTTGCAGGTGGATGTTTATGGGGAGTACAGGCTTTTATTAAAACGTTACCCGGAGTTAAGTTTACAGAAGCGGGAAGAGCTAATGGCACAAGTCATACACTTGAGGGCGATTATGATGGTTACGCTGAATGTGTAAAAACAGGCTTTGATCCGATGGTTGTAACGATCAGGGAATTAATGGACTATTTATTTGAAATCATTGATCCATACAGTTTGAATAAACAAGGCGAGGACGTTGGCGAGAAATACAGAACAGGAGTATACAGTGAAAACCCTGAACACTTAAGAGAAGCAGAGGATTTTCTTAATGAGAGAAAAGATAAAGACCGCATAGTTGTTGAAGTCATGCCTCTTACAAATTATGTTAGAAGTGCAGAAGAACATCAGGATAGGTTAACTAAATATCCGAATGATTATTGTCATATTCCAGAAAAAATATTAACTAAATATAAGTAAGAAATTAAACACGATCAAGTTTAATTGACTTTGATAGTATATTTTAGCCTCCATACTTTCTCTACAGTTGGGATTTATACTGATAAAAAGATTAGCAGGAGGAGGTATGAAATGAATCAAAAAAAGAATAATATTGTGATATGTAATTTAATAAATGGAACTTCAGTAAGAATTCCTAAAATAATTAGAACGAGATTAGGGATTTCATCTGGTGATGAGATTGTTATTAAGACTAATAATAAGTTAGATGGTCTAATTCTCTTCAAGTCTGGTGGTAATACGAAAGAAAACCAAGTAGTTTTAAGCGAAGACGGAAGAATATGGATTCCCGTAGAATTAAGACGACAGTTACAAATAGAAAAAGGAACCGATTTTGAAATTCATATAAACAATAATCATGAGATTACTCTAAAAGTTATAAAAATCAAATAATATTTATTCTCAAAAGGAATTTAAAGAGGCTTATGAAAAAATAGCCTCTTTAATACAGTCCTTTCTACATTGAAAGTTCTTCACCCCTATTTTTTTCTTTTTTGTGCTTCAATAAAAGCAATTCCTATCATAAAACATTAAATTCCAATAACCCGCATATCACTAGATGTTTTTTGGGGTTTTTATAAAGATAAATAATAATGTAATAAGTGAGAATGCTACAAAAGCTAAAAATGGAATGGTAATAAACCCAAACCAATTAATGTATTGAATATTACAAGGTACACCATTTGCACAAGGCTTTATGGCTCCGATAGAAGGTACTTTTTGCATGAGATAATGGTAGAAAGAAATCGAAAGGGGTAGCACATATTGTTTTAAAAGAGTGATTCTTTTTCTTGGTCATTTGTACACCTCTAATTTTTATTGAAACTCTAATAAGTCAAAGTCTCTTCACAGATTCTAACTCTAAAGTGTGTAGAAATTATGAAGCTGCAACTAAGGTTTCTTTGTTAAGAGTATTTTAGTTGTTATGTATAAAATTACTCTCTTTAACTTTTTGATAATATTTATGATGTAACCATTTTTATCATTTCCCGACAGAAGACTCCCCCTTCAATCGTGTGAAGGGAGAAGCCCAACGATAAGGGGGAGATGAATGTCGGTTGGC
>NZ_ALPT02000121.1 GCF_000292245.2 Alkalihalobacillus alcalophilus ATCC 27647 = CGMCC 1.3604
ATATCTGATTAAAAAAATTTAGTCAACCTATTTTTTAGCTAACAACAACTTTCTTCAATTCACTAGGTATATACCTATAGGGGTATATTAACTTATTTTAATTCCCCCTGTCCACCTTTTTATATTATCTTTTTACCTGCTTTTCACTAACAAATTAACAGCTTCTTGGATGAATTTTTCTGTATCTTCCCCTTTTTCGATCTGCTCTCTGACACAGTGCTCCAAATTGGTACTAACAACAACACCAATTGTCCGGTCTAGCGCATTTCTTGCTGCAGAAAGTTGAACAACGAGATCCTTACAATCCTTTCCTTCTTCCATCATTCTTAAAATAGCTTTCACTTGCCCCTCTATGCGTTTCACTCTATTTTTCATTTGATCAGTGTATTCCATGAATTTCCCTCCTATCTCTGCAAGTCACTTGCTTACTATATTTATTATCCTCTATATAATATCCAGCTACTTTAACACCTTTACTTTTAAAAACGAGCGCTTATCGTTACATCTAACATATCTGAACCAATAATACAAACAGGTTTCCCTTCAAGTTTACAGAAATTCCTTTTTATATAAGGCAAAGGAATATTATAAGAACCGTTGATATTAATAATAGCACATTTATGAAGATGGTCATATTGTTAAACTAAGAAGTAACTAATTTGTTACTTCCCCTTCCCAAGCAAGCATTCCACCTTTTACATTAACCAAATTTTGATACCCAAAATCTTTAAGTTTATTTAAGGCTTGTAGGCTTCTATTCCCGCTTCTACATATGATCACAACTGTTTTATCAGCAGGAATTAGATGATAATTGCTTTCTAACTCACTAAGAGGAACATTAGTCATTCCTTCTATATGGGACTCTTGAAATTCGTGAGGTTCTCGTACATCAACATAGAAAACGTCATCAGATGCATTCGTCATCATGTTGGCAAGTTGTTCTGTACTCACTTGTTCTACCCCTATTGTGGGCATTAACTTATAGCCAATAAAACCGATAATTAATACAAGCAGCAGAATATAGGAACTATATTTCTTCATTACCTTCCCCCCTTTGCACTTTATATTTTACATATTATACCCATAAGGGTATAAAGTCAAGGGGTGTTGACAATAAAACAATAAATACCAAACAGTACCAATATAGCGGTAATGATGAATGTCAGTTAGACTTTTCACAAGAGACTTTATATGCATCAAATGCTTTTATCGATAGCATTCTTTTTGCAATGTTAACTTAAAAAAAGATAGACACCTTATTTAGAGAACCACTTTAAGAACCAATTAATTCTCAAGCGGAAACACCCTTTCCAATTCCCCTGACTCGACATGAAATAAACATCCTAAAACTTCTATATCAGTCCCGTATTCCTTATAAATAGGGTGCTCCATTAATCTTTCGACTTGTTTTAAAACATTTAGCTTCGTTAATTCATCCAGTGAAACTGGTTCTATCGTCATACTCTTATCAGGTAGACTAGTGCGAACTCTTGAAATCCAACCCTGGAGCTCCTGCTCATCGTTCTCTAACCAAGCGGCTTTTACGCCTCCGCAGTCGGTATGACCTTTAATGACAATCTTTTTTACCTTTAAGTGTTTCAACGCATAATATAGACTAGCCGAAAAACTTTCATCTTCCGTTACCACTTGATTAGCAATATTTCGATGGACAAACATGTGTCCTAAAGGCATTTGCGTAATGACAGAAGGACTAACACGCGAATCACTGCAAGACAAGACAAAGAATTCTGGTGTTTGACCTTTTTTTAACTCATCAAAGAATGTTGGGTCTTGTTGTTTAATCCTTTGTATAAATTCTTCATTTTTCTTTCTTAATTCAAGTTCCTCCATCTTTGCTCCTCTCCTTCTATTTGTTAATAGCTTTAAGCGCGTGCTCAACCGATAAATGCCTTAAATTTTCCCCATATTTTTTATCCCAGTTCGCTTTCTTCAGTAAATCCATCACAGGACCTTTAATTCCCGCAAAATGAAATGCAATATCCCCTTTTCTACATGACTCCATTATTTCTTCTAATGAATGTATCGCTACAGCGTCTATGGAGTTCACACCTGAAAAATCTAAAATAATCCACTTCGTCTCAGGCTTTTCTCCTACACGCTCACATAGTTTATCTTCTAAAAAGGTCATATTCGCAAAGTATAATGAAGCATCGACACGGAAAATCATAACTTCTGGGTCTACTTTTGCTTCTGGGTAGCGTTTAATATTTCGGAACACCTTTTCTTCTTGTAAATACCCTAACTCTACGACATGAGGATACGCACTCCGAACAATGAAAACAAGTAAGGAAAATACTACTCCAATTAATATCCCTTGCTCAATCCCAATTGTTAGCGTAGCAATAAAAGTAATTACCCACGTCCAACCGTCCACACTTTTGATTTTAAATAAATGTTTTGCTTCTTTCACATCGATTAGACTGTATACAGCAACCATAATGATCGCAGCTAACACTGCATTAGGAAGATAGTAAAAGAAACCAGTGAAAAATAATAAGGTTAGGATAATAAGAATAGCCGTAATTATTGTCGCAAGTGGTGTCTTTGCCCCAGATTGATAGTTCACAGCTGAACGGGAAAATCCTCCTGTTACAGGATATCCTGCAAAGAAAGAACCACCAATATTAGCAAGCCCTAACCCTACTAGCTCCTTATTTGGAACTACTTTATATTTTTCTTTAGCCGCTATTGCCTTTGCCATCGCAATCGATTCCATAAAACCGATAAAAGAGATGGCAAGTGCGATAGGAAGAAGTGCCATAACAGCATCTAGTGTAAATACAGGAAGCGATAATGACGGCAGACCTTTTGGTACTTCACCAACAATTTTCACTCCTGCTTGTTGCAGCTGTAAGAAGTAGATTGTACTAATGCTTAGGACGACGACCACAAGCGGACCTGGAATTTTAGGTACAAACTTTCTTAATCCAATCAATATGAGAATACTAAGCAATCCAATGGTTAATGTTATCGGATTTATTTCAGAAACCCTGCTTATCGACTCAAATAAAATCTTAAATACATCTTTATCTGCATCTAGTTTCACTCCTAGTAAATGCTTCAACTGACTTAATCCAATAATGATAGCTGCTGCTGAAGTAAAACCACTAATTACAGCATGAGATAAGAAGTTTACTAAGAAACCAAGTCTAAGCACTCCCATTAGAAACTGAATCATACCTATCATAAGCATTAAAAGTAACACTAACGAGATATATTCATCTGTTCCAGGTTCTGCAATCGTAGATACCCCTGCTAGTACTAATAATGACACCATCGCAACGGGACCAACCGCTAATTGTCTCGACGTTCCAAATAATGCGTAGATAAGAAGTGGAATAGTAGAAGCGTACAACCCAATAACCGGTGGTAATCCAGCTAACATTGCATATGCCATCCCTTGTGGAATAAGCATAATCGCAACGATTAACCCCGCTGACATATCTCCGCTTAAATCTGACCGTTTATAATTTGGCATCCATTCCAATGCCGGAATTAACTTTTTAAACATAAGGTTCCTTCCTCTCTTTAAATTCGTTATATACCTATACCCCTACACCTATTTTAGGTTTATTGAGCTAATTTGTCAATCATTTAAATTTTATGGCCATGTTGCTATTTGTTTCTTTCGTCGTGTAGGATTGATTGCTGTAATACGAGGGGTTTTCACTGGTGCTGTATCAGCCTTGCCACTGATTTTAATATATCTCAAGTTGTTCCTTTAATTTTCGACTCATTGGAACAATCCGCTCGAAATATGTCTTCGTTTCCCTTATTACAATCTCATTTTCTTTCACGTCTTGAAGTTCAATATTAATTAATTCATTGATACGAACTGGAGTATCTAACATAACAAGCATAATCGTATAATCACGCAATCCTACAAAGGTTTTTTTATCGCATAATGAATTTTACCTTCTGCCTTTAGACTTTCACGATAATACTTGAATGTATGTGGTCTCAAGTTCCGTAATAGGCAATCCTCAAAAAATAATTTCAATGCTTCCTCGTCTGTTGTTCCATTTGATGTTTTTGTTGCTATTCGTAATTCGTCTTCCGATAATACTGTTCTGCGCTTACTCATTGCACATTACCTCCCGCACACTTTTTGTGTAAATTTAGCAGTGCTAAAGAAAAATAAAAAAACTCCACAGAATACTGTGAAGTTCACGTTTTGTTTAATACCTGAGGCCGGACTTGAACCGGCACGCCATCGCTGGCAGTGGATTTTGAGTCCACCGTGTCTGCCATTCCACCACTCAGGCAAAATGTTAAAATGCTAAGTGTTTTCGAATTTAAACAGATGCGTCATGTTTTGAGTCGTGCACGTCTGCCAATTCCGCCACATCAGCATGTGTTTTATTGCTTATAGAAAAGCAATTTGAATGAACTGACAAGAATTATCTTACCACCTTATGCTAGGTTTGTCAATTTATTTTTCTAACTTGAATTTATAGGAGAATGAAAATCTAGTATTTCCATTCTCCTTCCTTAGTTCATTTAAATACTGAGGAGCCTCATTTATAGAGAGGACAATCGTATATTCCCCTTTGATATCATTTAGAATAAACTATAATAACATCCCTGCAATTGCAGCACTTAAAAGTGAAGCTAATGATCCTGCAATAACAGCACGAATTCCAAAGTTAGCAATTTCTTTTCGTCTATTCGGAGCAAGACCACCTAAGCCACCAATAAGTATAGCTAGTGAACCTAGATTTGCAAATCCACAAAGAGCAAAACTCACAACAATATTCGTTTTTGCTGATAAATTTTCCATTTCAGGAGCAAACGCAGCATATGCAACAAACTCATTTAAAACAATTTTTTGTCCGATAAAACTACCAGCCTGAAGGACATCATTCCATGGTACACCAACGACAAAAGCAATTGGAGCAAATATATAGCCTAAAATCAATTCTAATGATAATGATTCAAAGCCGAACCAACCACCGATTCCGGAAAGAATTCCATTCATTAAAGCAATTAAAGCGATAAATGCAAGTAACATTGCTCCTACATTTAAAGCAAGCATTAAACCATCAGATGCTCCTCTTGCCGCAGCATCAATTACATTGGCAGGCTTTTCCTCTTCCATCTCTATTTTTTCTTCAAGTGGCACAATACCTTGTTGTATTTCAGCTGTAGCTGCTGTTTCAACTTCTTGTTTCGTTTCAATTTTAGCGACAGCCGTTCCCAGTTCCGTTACCGTTTCTGTTTCAGGAACGATAATTTTAGCAATAATTAAACCAGCTGGTGCTGCCATAAAGCTAGCTGCTAAAAGATATTCAAGTGGAATGCCTAATAATGAGTACCCAATAAGTACTGATCCTGCAATAGAAGCAAGACCACCCGTCATTACTGCAAAGAGTTCTGATTGGGTTAACTTTGCAATATATGGACGGATAACAAGTGGAGCTTCTGTTTGACCAACAAAAATATTGGCAGCAGCGGACATCGATTCTGCCTGGCTTGTCCCAAGTAACTTTGAAAGCCCTCCGCCAATAATTTTAATAAACCATTGCATAATTCCGAGATAATACAGTACTGAAATAAGCGATGAAAAAAAGATAATAACGGTTAAAACTTGGAATGCAAAAATAAAACCTATACTTTCATTACCAATCAACCCACCAAATAAGAAACCAATTCCTTCATTTGTATAATTAATAATGTCTTGAATTTTCAAAGCCAACCAACTTAGAATTTTTTGTCCTGTTTCCCATTTTAAAACAATGAATGCAAAGGAGAGCTGAATCAATAGACCTCCTATTATCGTACGAATATTTATTCTCTTTTTATTATTTGATAATAAAAAGGCAAGGCTTAACACACAAAATATACCTAAGATTCCCCAAATAACATTCATAATGAATCTCCTTCATTTTTTAATACAAGAGCGTCAAAGCAACTTGAAATCACTTAAAACTCGACTGACTTCAGATGTCAGACTTCTTGTTTGTAAAAAAATTTATTGTTATAAAATTAAATATCTATCTATTAACACTTTCCGTTCTTCCAATCTCTTTCTAAAAAGCCAATTCATTATTTTTTATAAATATCCTAAAACCCACTCCTTTTCTTTTTGAGTTTTAAGATTCACTCAACTTGAAAACCTTTTCACTTATTTTTATTATTTAACGTAAGACGTCAGACATCAGATCTATCTAATAACTATCCTTTTTAATAATACAAGAAGTGTTCCCACTTTTCAACCTTGATTTCATTACTTCTTTAGTGAGGAAATCATTTCCTTAACAAGTAATATGGAGTTATCCCTTACCTTCTTATTCTGATAAAAAAGTAATCGTCTTATTTCCATAAATAGTTTCCTTCAATGTGGAGGTTTACTGCCTTTGCAAGCTAACGACCAGCCCTTTTAAATCAGTTTTGGAATAACGGAGCGGTTTACTCAATTAAAAAGCGACTGCTCTCTCATAAAAGAACAAGTCGCCTATCTTTTTTTATCAATCTGTATATTATAGATTTGAAAAAACAAAAAAAACGATCTCTTATTAGAATCGTTTGTGTTAATTAAAATGGCGCGCCCTGAGAGATTCGAACTCCCGACCTTTTGATTCGTAGTCAAACACTCTATCCAGCTGAGCTAAGGGCGCATATGGTGCCGAGGGCCGGACTTGAACCGGCACGGTAGTCACCTACCGCAGGATTTTAAGTCCTGTGTGTCTGCCAATTCCACCACCCCGGCATTTTAGGTAAGTAGGCAGATAATAAAATAATCGATGGAGGCGGCACCCGGATTTGAACCGGGGATAAAGGTTTTGCAGACCCGTGCCTTACCCCTTGGCTATGCCGCCATCAATTGGAGCGGAAGACGGGATTCGAACCCGCGACCCCCACCTTGGCAAGGTGGTGTTCTACCACTGAACTACTTCCGCATATTGGCTGGGCTAGCTGGATTCGAACCAACGCATGACGGAATCAAAATCCGTTGCCTTACCGCTTGGCGATAGCCCAATATTTCAAAAGAAAAAAATGGGGCGACTGATGGGAATCGAACCCACGAATGTCGGAACCACAATCCGATGTGTTAACCACTTCACCACAATCGCCATATTAAATTTGGCAGGGGCAGTAGGAATTGAACCCACACCAAAGGTTTTGGAGACCTTCGTTCTACCTTTAAACTATGCCCCTATATAAATGGTGGAGGGGGACGGATTCGAACCGCCGAACCCTTAGGGAGCGGATTTACAGTCCGCCGCGTTTAGCCACTTCGCTACCCCTCCAAACGACACTATCTATAATACCTCAATTGTTATAAAAAATCAACAACTTTTTTATTATAAATATTTTAGAGTGCCGGCCAGAGGACTTGAACCCCCAACCTACTGATTACAAGTCAGTTGCTCTACCAATTGAGCTAGGCCGGCATTTGAATGGTGGCTTGGGACGGAATCGAACCGCCGACACATGGATTTTCAGTCCATTGCTCTACCGACTGAGCTACCAAGCCAAATATGTATTCTATATTATAATATAATGGCGGTCCGGACGGGACTCGAACCCGCGACCTCCTGCGTGACAGGCAGGCATTCTAACCAACTGAACTACCGGACCAAGTATAAATTGGTTATATTACTTATATTTACTCTTAACGTCACTTATTTAACGTTATTTATAAATAAATATTGGTTGCACTTTCCAAGCACTACTATCTACGCTCGCATGAAGGTTATTCTACGTAGTATCGCTATATTATTTGGTTGCGGGGGACGGATTTGAACCATCGACCTTCGGGTTATGAGCCCGACGAGCTACCAGACTGCTCCACCCCGCGACGTTATAAAGTTAATGGATGATGTCTTTCTCAAAGATGAAGACATCTTCCTCTTCTAGCTTGTGCTTTGAAGTTTACTGCGTCGATGTTACTCGGAGATTACTCATTGATGTAATGCTCGTTGCTCCACCCCGCGTCGTTATTAAAATTAATTTAAATGGTGGAGGATGACGGGATCGAACCGCCGACCCCCTGCTTGTAAGGCAGGTGCTCTCCCAGCTGAGCTAATCCTCCATTTTTGTCTTCAGATAAACTTCAAATCTCTTCGTCTAGTTCGTGTTTCTCTTTCAGTCACGTACGATGTACGCTCCTTCTTTCGAACACTTCCTATCCTCGACCTTTTCGCTTCTCTTTGACAACTGCCTTTTAGGCTTCAGTTTAAAAGTTGGTGACCCGTACGGGATTCGAACCCGTGTTACCGCCGTGAAAGGGCGGTGTCTTAACCGCTTGACCAACGGGCCATCTATTATTTATATAAATCCGAGTATTTTCTGGCGGAGAGCGAGGGATTCGAACCCTCGAGACGGTTCTACACCGCCTACACGATTTCCAATCGTGCTCCTTCGGCCAACTCGGACAGCTCTCCGAATAAATATTGGCTCCACAGGTAGGACTCGAACCTACGACCGATCGGTTAACAGCCGATTGCTCTACCACTGAGCTACTGTGGAATAATATCTGCCTGGCAACGTCCTACTCTCACAGGGGGAAGCCCCCAACTACCATCGGCGCAAAAGAGCTTAACGGCCGTGTTCGGCATGGGAACGGGTGTGACCTCTTTGCTATCGCCACCAGACTTTTGGACTTCAGATAAGCTTCGTATTTCTTCGTCAACTTCTCTCCCTCAGTCATGTCACA
>NZ_ALPT02000122.1 GCF_000292245.2 Alkalihalobacillus alcalophilus ATCC 27647 = CGMCC 1.3604
GTAGCTAGATTGATTATAAAGCGAAGCCTGTTCGTTCAGAAGCGAGAAAAAAATACAGGACAGACTAAAAAGTCGCTTTTTGACTTTATAGACTGGCCGATTTTTTCTCGAGCTTCTAACAGGCGTAGCTAGATTGATTATAAAGCGAAGCCTGTTCGTTCAGAAGCGAGAAAAAATACAGGACAGACTAAAAAGTCGCTTTTTGACTTTATAGACTGGCCGATTTTTCTCGAGCTTCTAACAGGTGTAGCTAGATTGATTATAAAGCGAAGCCTGTTCGTTCAGAAGCGAGAAAAAATACAAGGTGACTTTTGAAGTCGCTCTTTGACTTCATAAAGACAACTGATTTTTCTCGAGCTTCTAACAGGCGTAGCTAATCTGAATATAGAAAAAGCATGGAGGAAGCCACATTTGTAACAACACACCATGCTTACTCTCTTTATTTCAGTTTTGAATTAAGCGTTACAGCGATCATCTGTCGTTACATCACCTGTAGGGACGTTTTCTTCACCAAACCCAAATTCTGAAATGATTTCTAATAATTCACCTGAATCAATTAATTGTTGTAAGTGTTCGTTGTATTCATCACGAAGCTCGCGGCCTTCATCTGTATCAGCAAAAACAGCAGCACCATAAGCAACCGCAGGCTCGCCATCAATGACTGGCTGTGTAAAAGGCTCGGCTCTTTCAATCGCATCGAGATTTGCAGATTCTAACGCTGCCGTTAAAGTTGCCTCTGTCATAACCGTTGCATCTACATCACCTGACTCTAATGCAGCAATATTATCAGCAATCGAATCAGCAGTAATAATACGGCTCTCATCCATTCCTAATTGCTTTAGCATTTCAATCTGATTCGCTGCGGCCATAATAGAAACGGTTAAATCTTCAGCAGCAGCTAAATCTTCATAGCTGTGTAAGTTATGAGGATTTCCAGCAGCTACAGCCATACCTTCCCCATAAACTAATTCTACATTTGCAAATTCAGCTTGCTCACAACGCTCAGGACGAATATCCATCCCCGCTGTAACAACATCATAGTTTCCAGCATTTAAACCAGGTAGTAATGAATTCCAATCTGTAATTTCACCTTCTACATCTTCATAACCCATACTTTGAAATACAGCACGTGCGATCTCAGCATTAGCACCAGTCACATTATCAGTCGCTAAATCAATGTAACCATACGGCTCCTCATTAGCTACACCTACCTTAATCTTGTCACCTGATCCACCTGTCTCAGAACTACCACATGCTGCTAATAAAACAAGCATACCAGCTAACAAGATTCCTACTGTCATTTTTTTCATTAATTGAACCTCCTCATTTTCTATCTACCTTTTATAAGAAACACCCATTTTAGTAAAAAAACGGATATTAACTATATAACTAATGAACAAACTATTACCTAGATTAGTTCTTCTCTACACTATGTATTTATTAGTTATCAACAGAGAATATGTTTTAAACCTTAAAACTAGTCAAAAAAGACTAAAAGTTTCATAGATTTTTTTAAAATACTTCACATACTAGATCATAATCGAAAGTAAGGTTGCACTCAAATCCTATATATTTCGGTATTATAGCAATAAATGGTATAAGAATGGATGAGCTTTTCTGAAATGACTCTCCTAACATAATGCTACTAACAACTCCTAGATGATCTGTTATGCTCCTTATTGTCAGATAATTCCCTAAAATGAACTTTCAAAAAAGTCCTAATTATTCATATATAGTAAAATTATGTAATTTTATTTATGTGTTTTCAATTACATTTATTTACTCCTCAAAAGCAAAAAACCCGTATCACCAAAAACAAGTGATACAGGTTTATCGTGCTCATATTATGTTTTAAAAGCCCAAAAAACTTCGATTTATTAAGAAGGTTTTTCGATTATTTTGCTGCTAAATAAGCTAATGTTCTGGCCATGACACCTGTTCCGCCTGGTTGGCCTATTGGTGTTGTTTTACTTGTCCATGCTGTTCCTGCAACATCAAGATGGACCCATGGTGTCTCTTCGGCAAATTCTCCAATAAAGAGACCGGCAGTAATACTTCCGCCTAAACGTCCTGGTGCGTTATTTAGATCAGCTACATCGCTTGATTTTAATAAATCGTGGTATGGTTTATGCGTCGGGAAAGCCCAAATTGGTTCGCGTGATTGCTCACTTGCTGCTTCCACTTCGGCATACCATTCTTTATTGTTATGAACGACTCCCGTTGTCGAATTTCCTAATGCGACAAGGACTGCTCCCGTTAAGGTCGCGACGTCTACTAAATAGTTAGCACCAAGTTGTTTAGCGTACGCGACACCATCGGCTAAAATTAAACGTCCTTCTGCATCAGTGTTACGAACTTCAATGGTTTTTCCGCTCATCGCTCGAATTACATCACCTGGCTTTAATGCTGAACCATTAATTAAATTTTCACTTGAAGGGATAACGGCTAAAATGTTTTTGTTAGGTTTAATATGACCAATGATGTCCATTGCACCAAGTACAGCAGCAGCACCACCCATATCACCCTTCATTTCATGCATGTTTAAGCCAGGCTTTAGAGAGATACCACCTGCATCAAAGGTTAAACCTTTTCCGACAAAGCCGACTACATCTTCCCACTTTTCTGTCGCTTGGTATTTAAGAACAATCATTTTCGGAGGTTGGTCAGAGCCTGCTGCAACAGCTAATAATGCTCCCATGCCAAGCTTTTCCATATCTTCTCTTTCAAGCACATCAAATTCAAAACCGTGCTTGTCCGCTACCTTTTTCGCTTCTTCGGCTAAATAAGTTGGTGTTAACATATTTCCTGGGAGATTAACAAGTTTTCTAGAAAGATTTGTTCCTTCTCCAAATGCTCGACCTGTTTGTGCTACTTTATCCCAAGATTCATCAGCTTCTTCACCAATTAATGTAACAGACTCAATAGTAAACGGTTTTTCATTGCTTTTTTCCTTATATGTATCCACTTTATAAGCTGCTAATTCAATTGATTCAGTGATCGCGTGAATCAGCTCCTCCGTCGAAGCACCCTCCAATTGAAAACTGTCAACCGCGATGGCAAGATTCGCTAATTTATCTGTCGTGACTTGACGGGCTACTTTTCCAATCGCATTTTGTAGACTATCCAAATCAAATGACTTTTTAGAACCTAATCCTACTGTATAGATGACCTTTGCGTTTGCTTGTCCAAAAGTAAAAACTTTCGTTAATTCTCCTTTTTTTGTATGTAGTTGCTTTGCTTTCAGGAGTTCCGCTAGTTTTCCTTCTAAATTTTTATCCACTTCTTGTAAAATAGAATGAAGGCCTTCTTGCTCATGAATTCCGACGATTAGGGCATCATAAGATTGCTCATTACTCAATGTGCGATTTACTTGATACATGTCATTCAGCTCCTATAGTTCAAAATATACTTATTATTATATTATTATACAATCTTTCGTATTCCGAAAGAAGGGTTTCTTATAAAATAAAGGGATCTTTACTCAAGAAGCCCTATTTCAGAAGAAGAGAAAACAAAGATCCCACTTATGATAAATGTTTTTTACGTACTCTTACTGTCCCTAATTTTATGAAAAAGTATGTGAAGGTGTCTTTTAAATATATAAACCGAAATTTTTCTCCACTTTCATAAAAAATCTCATGATTATTTTAACTTTTCCAAGTTACTTTCTATGATATAATGTACACATCTTTTAAGACAGTAAATGATTGGTTCAGTCACTTTAGAAAGGAAGATTACAGAACATATGGAAATCTTGCAAAACTTTCCTCTATGGGCAGCCTTATTTGCGATTTTCTTTGCCCAATTTATTAAAATTCCATTAGCTTTTATACCGACAAGGAAGTTTGACTGGACTTTATTCACAAGCACTGGTGGAATGCCTAGTTCACACTCTGCGGCTGTGACAGCTGTAACAACGGCCGTTGCTTTAGAATACGGACTTGATTCAACTTTGTTTGCCGTATGTGCTATATTTGGTATTATCGTCATGTTTGATGCTACTGGAATAAGACGTCATGCCGGTTATCATGCCACTGTTTTAAATCAGCTTGTGACCGACTTTAATAAACTCGTTGGTGAAGTTAAAAATTGGCCCCAAAAAGAGGAAGAAGAAAAACGTAAGGAACTAAAAGAGCTTTTAGGCCACCAGCCGATTGAAGTCTTTTTTGGTGGATTACTCGGAATTTCATTAACCCTTTTATTAAACTTTTTAATTCATTGAATTGTAAAAAACACCACTATCGCTCCTGCAATAGTGGTGTTTTCTTATTTGCCGAGTTGGGCACGGAATACTTGTACAGCTTCGTCTTCATTTAACAGATCTAATTCTTCACTTGTGATCTTTCCTTCACCGACTTTAACCACATAAACATCAAGTTCTCTTTTGCCCCAATTATTATAAACATCTGAAACCGTTTCGTAATACAAATCGATTTTATTTCCTTTAATTGCGGAACCTGTGTCCGCTACGACTCCATATCCATACTCCGGTATAAAAAGAATCGTTCCAATTGGATAAACGGACGGATCGGCAGCAATCGTTGAATACAAATCTCTCCTCACTTCAATTCCAGAGAATGTTATTCCATACCCAGGTTGACCTGGTGATTTACCTGTCGACTCAACTCCAGCCGTATACCCAGTAGCGACCACACGATTAACAGGGTATTGACTCCAATCAATCGCTTCTTCTATTGATACTGGTTTTGATTCGATTGTTTCCAATGATTTGGATTGTTCTTCTCTTACTTGAAACGGAAGAAACCTCTCTTGCAGATCACTTATTTTCATTCCAGCGTTCTGTCCGAGTAGGCTAGTCTCTTGTGAACTGAAAGTATGTACCCTTTCAGAAGCCCACCTCTCTACTTCTTCGGCACTCACTCCGGAAAATGTATAAAAGGTTGATAATAAAGCGGCTAAAAATAGGCAGACCATAAAAATTCGCCTAATTGTTGTTTTGAGCTTATTCACTATGCTCACTCCTCTCATTCAGTAATCATCCCCAAAAACATTGGAATCTATTCAATAAAAGATAAATTTTTAGATTATTTAAACTATTATAACGACTAATCTTTTTTGCAACGAACAAAAAAAACACTACGTGATCCGCAGTGCTCTCATTAATCTTATAGTCGATATATTAAAACATTTGATACCCTCTGACTCGAAGCATCTTAATCACAATCCCCGACAGTATGGCACCAACAAATCCAGATGATAAAACTAAGACGTCTACCATTTTCAACGCTAAAAACTGTTCTCCTAATAGCGGAAAAGCACTTCCTGGCGATGTGAAATAATCAAAGAATGAAACATTATCAATGATAAGTATAACAATAATTGGATAAACAACGGCCATTACCCAGGTCGAGCGCAACACCATATTTAGTAAAAATCCAATTCCAAAAAAGAGAACAAGAAACAAGATCATCGAAATGACCAATTGTGGAATATTCACTTCTGCACCTCCGTATCATAGTTAGTTTACTTAAGTCCATTTAGAGCGTCAACTTTAATTAACCCTATTTTGCTTGTCAAGCAACATCTCTTTGGCGATTTTATGAATTAGTTGAACATAAAAAGGAAACGGTAGAGAACAAATGCCCTCTACCGTCTTATATTTCTTTTAACAAACATTTGTTTCTTATAGTGGGCTTTTACCACGCTTTAATGCAAGTCCTGGTCCACCAAGTAAAAATAGGTAACGGTTGTCAATCATTTTCTTCATAAAGTTCGCTGGTGTTCCGTAAAGCTTACGAGAACCAACAACACCGATTGCTTCTTTCCCACCTAATGAAGCTACAGTACCTTTAATATCTGGTTTAAATGTTTTTAATGAACCTTGTTTTGTAATTAAAGATTTAATATTCTCAGCACACACATCCGCCATTTGCATCGCAATTTGGGCAGTTGGTGGGTATGGGCGATTAATTTCTTCATTAATGATTAACGCACAGTCTCCGATAACAAACACATCTTCAAATCCTGGTGCACGTAGTTCAGGCTCAACCTTAATACGACCACGCATTGCATCAAAACCTGATTTCTCGATAACCGCGTTTCCTCTTACACCTGTTGCCCAAACGATTGTACCAGCTTTCACTTCGTCTCCATTAGCAAGGATAACTCCGTCTGCTTGTACTTCTTTAATTGGACAGTTGATTTTAAATTCAACACCACGGTTTTCTAGTAAATTCATAGCATATTCAACAAGCTCAGGATCAAATCCTGGTAATGCTGATGGAGAAGCTTCAATTACGTACATTTTCACTTTTTCACGTGGAATATCGTAGTTACTGCAAAGTTCTGGCATACGCTCAGATAATTCACCAATAAACTCAATTCCCGTAAAACCAGCTCCCGCAACAATAAATGATAACATGTCATCATTTTTCTCTTCCATGTTGTTATATTTTGCGAAAATGTATTCAATATGCTCCTTCACTTCACGAGCCCCGTTCACCGTCCACTTACTAAACGCATGTTCGAATACTCCAGGAATACCGAATGTTTCTGCTTCAGAACCAAGACCGATTACTAAATAATCGTAGTCCACTTCACCATTTTTTAAGATGACTTTTTTGTCTTCTTTTTTAATTTCAACTACTTCATCTTGTAAAAGCTTAACACGATTCATATTTAAAACGCTTTTAATAGGCATTCTTGTACGTTCAGCAGATAATGTCCCAGCAGCAGGCTCATGTAACCATGTTGTTTGATAATGGTAATCATGTTTGTTTACTAACGTAATATTTGCTTCATTAGCTGTTAATAATTTTGTTAATCTTGTTGCTGTAATCATGCCGCCGTACCCAGCACCTAAAATCACGATACTTGGCTTTTTCACAGTAATCACATCCATTTTCATATTATTTATAATGATAACCAGTCCTCTTTGTGATCTATTTCACGAACTAATACATATAGAAAGGAATAAGTTAATTTTCTCATAAAAAGATTGTCGTAATTTAGTCACAAAATACAATTCTAATGATATGGCTTTTTCGTTTTTTTTTCAACATCTTTTTTGCAATTTCCATAATCTATCTATTAACATGCGTTCTATATAGCTTTTTATCCTTGATAATTAAAAAATGCATAAATTCAGTCACTTTTTTAAGCATAAAATGAAACATAATGTTTTCTTTTGTCATTTTGTGTGGGTATAATAAGAGTGTTTGTAGATATGTAATTGATAGGGGTGGCAAAATGAGTAACGAAGAACAGATGTATGATATTACAATCATTGGCGGTGGCCCAACAGGGTTATTTGCTGCATTTTACGCAGGAATGCGCCAAGCTAAAGTCAAAATTATCGAGAGCATGCCTCAACTTGGTGGACAACTGAGTGCATTATATCCTGAAAAATATATTTATGATGTCGCTGGATTTCCAAAAGTAAAGGCTCAAGAACTTGTCGATAACTTAACACAACAAGCTCAACAATTTAACCCAACTCTTTCATTAGAGCAGACGGTCAAAACATTAGAACAACAGGAAGATGATAGCTTTATCATCACAACTGATAAAGAAACACATTATACAAAAGCTGTAATTATCACAGCTGGAGCTGGAGCGTTCCAACCAAGACGCCTTGAAGTCGAAGGAGCCGAACAATACGAAGGCAAAAACCTTCACTACTTCATTCAAGATCTAAGCCAATTCACTGGCAAAAAAGTGGTCGTATGTGGTGGTGGAGATTCTGCTCTAGATTGGTCACTGATGTTAGAACCACTTGCAAAAGAAGTAACACTCGTTCACAGACGTGATAAATTCCGTGCCCATGAGCACAGTGTAGAACTTCTACATCAATCAAAAGTGAATGTCATGACCCCTTATGAAATTTCTGACATCCAAGGTGACGGCGAAGCTATTAGTGGAGTAACCTTACAAGAAATCAAAGGCGATACGGTTCATCAATTAGATGTCGATGCATTAATCGTTAACTTCGGTTTTGTTTCTTCACTTGGTCCAATTAAAGAATGGGGCTTAGAAATTGTCAAAAACTCGATTGTCGTGAATACAAAAATGGAAACGAACATTAAAGGTGTCTACGCCGCTGGTGATGTCACGTCCTATGAAGGAAAAGTTAAATTAATCGCTACTGGTTTTGGAGAAGCTCCAACTGCGGTTAACAACGCCAAAGCATACATCGATCCAAAAGCTCGACTATTCCCTGGACATAGTACAAGTTTATTTTAAAAGATAACTTCCTAAATGGAAGTTAAATCAATAAAAAAGAACAGTTAGCGAGTGGTTAGTGGCTTCTTGTTAACTGTTCTTTTTTTATTTTCTGCGATATAGCTTTGAGACACTAATGGTGGAATTCGAACCTTAATTGTGGGAGGTCACGATTTTCATTACCTATTGTGGTTTATTCAAACCCTAATTGAATGAGTTTCCCTTTTTCATTACCTATTACCGTTTTTTCAAACCCTAATTGAGCGAGTTTCCCTTTTTCATTACCTATTATAGTTTATTCGAACCCTAATTGGGAGAGTACCCCTTTTTCATTACCTATTGTGGTTTATTCAAACCCTAATTGGGAGAGTACCCCTTTTTTCATTACCTATTACCG
>NZ_ALPT02000123.1 GCF_000292245.2 Alkalihalobacillus alcalophilus ATCC 27647 = CGMCC 1.3604
CGTACTCCGACGAACAGTTGCAAAATCGCGAATGTCAGCTACAATTGAGTTAAGGTAAGTCCGAAATGGTGTCGTTCTATTTGAGGCTCCTTGATAGATTATTCTTCCGTAAGCACTTGGTCTTGCACTGTCAAATTCAACTGAAGCAATATTACCACTAGTGTGACGGATAAATTGATTTCTACTAACATTATTATTCCAATTATTAATTGCACTATTCCACGCTGTAGAGTACATTGTGGAAGTTACATTAGGTATTGAAATAGGTATGTCTGTCGAACCAGGTACTCTACCACTGTAATAAGCATCTGCATGCTTTGGAACAAGTACTCCTAACCCGATAGATAGTATAAACGCGCACAAAAACACTGATTTCTTTTTTCCTCCCATTTAACATTATTCCTCCTTATAATGTAAATCTATTACTAAAAATAGTATAAACTATAAATATCTTAATAGGAAGAATTTTTAGAATATTATAAAAATAAATTCTCCTGCTGAACTTAAATATGAATAATTGGATAGAATTTCAGCAAATTCCGATTAATAAATAGATAGATGAGAAAAGAGGCTGGGACAAAACCCTCCTCTAAGTAAAAAAGAAAGCCGATGAAAATTCCTAGGAATTTTCATCGGCTTTCTGACGTTTAGGGATCAAAAATAAGGACCACTTCTGATAAAATAAAGTCACCACAACAAAATTAATCAGAAAGAAGGGTCCTTATGTTTAAGCATTATAACATGAATCAAGTGGTTTTGCCTTTAGATATAGAAAGAAAGCTCCAAGAAAATGATATAGCCTTCGCTATCCATAATTTAGTCGAAAGTATCCCGGAGGAAGCGTTTCGAGAATTCGACCAAAACACGGGGCGTCGTGCATATCATCCTCGTATGATGCTGAAAGTTATTTTATGTGGCTATACACAATCCGTGTTTTCAGGTCGAAAGATGGAAGCTCTTCTGAAAGATAGTGTGCGGATGATGTGGCTCTCTCAAGGAGAAGAACCGAGCTATCGAACGATTAATCTCTTCCGTGCAAACCCAAAAGTAAGTGGACTCATCCGGCAGTGCTTTATTCAATTCCGTTGTCAGTTAGTCGAAGGGCATCACATTAAAGAAGAAGCTATTTTCATTGATGGAACGAAACTGGAAGCAAACGCGAATAAATTCACCTTTGTTTGGCGTAAATCCGTGGACCGTTATCGTCAAAGTCTAATGGATAAATCGGCGAAAATGTACGAAGAACTCCTTCAAGACCAAGTCATTCCAGAGATTCAGCGCGAAAGCGAGGATGAATTCAGTACCGAAGAGCTTGAAGTCATCCTCCAGCATTTAGAAGAAAGGGTCGAGGCTTTTGATCAACAAATAGAAGCGAGTGAAATCGTCAGTGAGCGCAAAGCGTTACGTTCTGCACGAAAAGGTCCTAAACAATCTCGCAAACATTTTTATGATTTTGTGCAACGCAAGCGTAAGTATGACCAAGCCCAGCGGCTTTTGGGCGAGCGAAACAGTTATTCTAAAACAGATGTCGATGCCACGTTTATGCGGATGAAAGACGATTATATGAAGAATGGCCAGCTCAAACCAGGGTACAATGTTCAAATCGCCACCGAAAATCAATTTACGCTCGCTTATGATCTCTTCCCAAATCCAACGGATACTCGCACGCTGATCCCTTTTTTAGAGACCATTGCTGATCGGTTCTTTGAGTTACCTGAGTATATTGTCGCTGATGCCGGATATGGCAGTGAACAAAACTATAATGACATCATAGAACAGAAACAACGAACGCCGCTTATGACGTATGGGACCTATCGGAAAGAGAAAACAAAGAAGCATAAGAAAAACCCATTTCATGTGGATAATTGGATGTATAATCAAGAGAAAGATGCCTTCACATGCCCAAATGATCAACTTATTCCCTTTCAGTATGAATCCAAACGAAAAGATAGAACGGGTTTTCAACGAACATTTCGAGTCTATGAATGTGAAGATTGTACAGGTTGTCCATTTCGCTCAAGTTGTACAACGGCGAAAGAAGAGAACAACCGAAAAGTCTACCGAAATAAAAAGTGGGAAACCCAAAAAACATATATCAATGAACTGCTTTCAAACGAAAAAACAGGGGCTATCTATGGCAAGCGTAAAACCGATGTAGAACCAGTTTTTGGGAATTTGAAGGCGGATTTGCGTTTCACTCGTTTTTCGGTGAGAGGTAAAGCCAAGGTTCACAATGAACTTGGCCTCGCCCTTATGGCAGTGAACTTAAGGAAGTTCACTGCCTTGAGCACGTTTCCAAGAGATAGACAGAGAAAAAACCATCAAAAAACGAGTACGATGAATCAAAACCGATTCACCGTACTCGTTTTTACTTTTAAGATCAGTTATGTCCCAGCCTCTTTTCTCTTAAAAGTGGCGTTAATTATAGTGCGACTACCGAGTTTTCTTCTAGCGCTCCATAAATAGTTCAATTATCCTTCTGTAGAAGCAAGATAATATTTTTCTTCCCCATTGTCATTTACAATTAAGATGAAATTGGTACCTTCATTTATACCGTTCTCGTTTGCATTATCCTCTTCTACCTCGTAAATAGTTGCCCCTACTGATAATTTATTTGCCATCCCATTTGTATAATTATAATGACCATCAACAGCTTGTTCTGTAATTTCTCCAATCTTCTCACCAGAGATTAGAGTCATTTCGTCAACCCAATCAATATTAGCTTGGTAAATGAATTCATTAAACATAAAAATATCAGCATCTGGCTCTTTCGTTAAAATCTCTTCAGCTGTCATTGGATTTTCTGTATTTTCTTCATAGTCCTGTGAACACCCTACCAAAATAATAAAAAAACAAAAAATACAAAGTATACTAACTTTTTCTTATCCAAATTATTACCGCCTCTCTTTACTTAAAGATGGTATATATCTAAATATATGCAATTTCACTGTAAATTAAGCCTCTCTTTAATTATATCTGCTTAATTTAAATCATCAAGTAGAAAAAAAATAAAAGTATATCGAGTAAGAGGCACGGTAACGTGCCTCCTACTCGATAAGTGTGAGTTAATGCAATTAAGCGGATAATTCGATATGATGAGTATACATACCTTTGCATATAATAGATTAAGTAAAGGTAAAGGGGAGTCGGTTGTATGAGTTCATTGCTGCAAAAAAACGAAGGAGAAAAAGTGGTTGGATTTTTTTTCGTTCGGGAAAAGGAAATTAAACAAGCGGTTAATGGAAGTGAATATGGATCATTTATGTTGGAGAGACATTTAGAAAAGGTTCCAGCTAAAATGTGGGATATTGGGGAAGAGTTGAAAAAAAGCGTTCAGAAAAAATCGATTGTTAAAATAGAAGCTATCATAACCAGTTATCGAAATAAAAAAGAGTTAAGTATCCAAAAAATGCGGTTAACAACAGAAGAAGATCAAATTAATGTGACGGAATTGCTCACAAAAGAAGGATTATCAAGAGAGACTCTTTGGTTAGAATTAAGAATGTATATGGATGAAATTCAATCGATTAGCTTAAAAAAGATTGTGACAACGATATTTGGTAAACGTGCGTATCGTGAAAAAATAACAACGTATCCAGCCTCAAAACAATTTCATCATGCTTATTATGCTGGACAATTAGAGCATCTTGTCGAGCTGTGCCAAAGTGCGACACAGCTTTTTCCACTTTATCCGAAAATTAACCGTGACGTCATTTTGGCAACATGTATGCTACATAATATTGGATTGATTAAAATGTTAGATGATCCACTTGCACCAAGTGTGACAAAAGAAGGTGAACTTCTAGGTCAAGTGATTTTAAGTTATGAGCTTATTTATGAGGCGATTTTGGAGGCAGGAATTGACAGGCAGGATCACGAATTATTGTTATTAAAGCACTGTGTCGTTAGTCAATATGGTCCATTAGAAAATGGCTGGGGCAGTGCGGTTTCACCTCAGACAAATGAGGCGATCTTTTTTCATCACTTAAAAGAATTAAGTTCTAAGGTACAGTCTTCTTCGTAAAGTGAGAAAATTTTTGATGTAGAGAAGAGTAGGTGAATAGATGGTTAATACAAAAAGAGAGCAAAAAAGATTAGAAGAGATTTTACAATGGGAAGTTGATTATCTTCAATTGAGTCAAAAGGGGAAAGGCGAGCGTATTTCTCCATCACGACCAGCTTTTAATTTCAATGAAATGAAGATCGACCCGAAATATTTACGTCAACTCGATTCAATTTTTATTCAATTACAGTCTTTTATTCAGAACAACCAAAGTGAAAAAGAGTTAGTTCAGAAAATATTTCGATATGCACGGTTGTTTAATCCAGAAATTGAACATGTGGAAGACATGCAAACACTATCGATTGATCAATTACACTATTTATCAGAGCAGTTTATGGCAAAACAAAGATTGTTATCTGTTGGCCAAGGGAGTGTCACAGGCTTAGGTGGTTTTGTTTTATTGAGTATTGATCTTCCTTTATTAGCTGCTATTCATTTAAGAACAATACAGCAACTCGCGACGATTTATGGATATGATACAAAGAAACCACTTGAACAAGTCATTGCTTTAAAAGTTTATTACTTATCGACTTTGCCAAGACCTTATCAGCAGGAGGTTTGGGATGCTTTATTTGAAGAAATTACTTATTATGATGAAGAGCATATTTTCTTTGAAGGGGAAGATAAAGTATTTGAAGCTGCTTGGTTTGGTCAATTAATTAGACAAGTTGGAAAGAACATTCTCATTTCAACACTAAGGAAAAAATGGATTCAAGGGGTACCACTGCTTGGTGTGGCCGTTGGAGCAGGGATGAACTATCAACTAACAAAGCAAGTAACCGATGTCGCAGAGCACTTTTATCAAAAACGATTGCTCTTATCTAGGTTGGAAGATGAATGATTAAAAGAGGGGGAGAATAGTCGATTTCTTCCCTTCTTTTATGCAGACGAAATTATAATCTGCTTTCGGAAAGTTGCTTGTTTAACGAATTCATATGTTAAGTACAGCATAAAGAAGAGTTGACATTTAGTGGAGAAACGGTAACGGCTTAGGCGAAAAAAGCCAATAAAAAGATACCAAAATTTATTTCAAAAAACTTTTCAAATACCTATTGCCAAAATGGGAGTTCATTGTTAAAGTATGTATATTAATAAATGTTGATTTGAATTTTATGCAAAAATATAAAGAGCCATTTCAGCTCTTTTCTTTTAAAAATAAATGTATAAAAATAATAATGAGAGTATTAATATTCAACGGAGGGAACAATTATGAATAAAAAGAAGGTTGTCTTAGCTTATTCTGGAGGATTAGATACATCGGTTGCAATTAAGTGGTTATCAGATAAAGGATATGATGTCATTGCTGTTGGATTAGATGTAGGAGAAGGAAAAGATTTAGACTTTGTTAAACAAAAAGCTTTGGATGTTGGGGCAATAGAATCTTATTCAATCGATGCTAAGAAAGAATTCGCTGAAGATTTTGTTTTGCCAGCCCTACAAGCTCATACAATGTATGAAGAAAAATATCCACTCGTATCAGCTTTATCACGTCCATTAATTTCTAAAAAATTAGTGGAAATTGCTGAACAAACGGGTGCCTCAGCGGTTGCACATGGTTGTACGGGGAAAGGAAATGATCAAGTTCGTTTTGAGGTTTCAATTCAAGCATTAAATCCAAACCTTGAAGTGCTAGCTCCTGTTCGTGAGTGGGCATGGTCGCGTGATGAAGAAATTGCTTATGCAAAGAAGAATAATATTCCGATTCCAATTGATTTAGATAATCCGTACTCAGTGGATCAAAATCTTTGGGGACGTGCGAATGAATGTGGCGTGTTAGAAGATCCGTGGGCAACTCCACCAGAAGGAGCGTATGAATTAACGAATTCATTAGAAAACACTCCTGATCAAGCAGATATTATTGAAATTGAGTTTGAGCAAGGTGTTCCAATTGCAGTAAATGGTGTGAAATATCAACTGGATCAATTAATTTTATATTTAAATGATTTAGCGGGTAAACATGGAGTTGGACGTATTGATCACGTTGAAAACCGCCTCGTTGGTATTAAATCACGTGAAGTGTACGAATGTCCTGGTGCTATGACATTAATTAAAGCACATAAAGAATTAGAAGATATTACGTTAACTAAAGAAGTGGCTCACTTTAAACCAGTGGTCGCAAAAAAACTTACAGAACTTATTTATGACGGTTTATGGTTCTCTCCTTTACAACCAGCACTTCAAGCATTCTTAAAAGAAACACAAAAGTCGGTTACAGGTGTTGTACGTGTGAAACTATTTAAAGGTCATGCCATTGTAGAAGGGCGCAAATCGCCATATTCTTTATATGATGAGAAGCTAGCTACTTACTCAACGGATGACGAGTTTGATCACAGTGCAGCTATTGGATTCATTTCTCTTTGGGGCTTAACGACAAAAGTACACAGTATGGTGAACAAAGAGAAAAAGGAGGTAACACTGTGACAAAACTTTGGGGAGGACGCTTCACTAAAACAGCAGAGGAGTGGGTTGACGCATTTGGTGCGTCAATCGGCTTCGACCAGAAGTTAGTTGATGAGGATATCGAAGGCAGTCTTGCTCATGTCACGATGTTAGGGAAGTGTAAGATTCTACCTGATGATGAAGTAGATTTGATTAAAGGTGGCCTATTAACTTTACGTGAAAAAGCGAAGGCTGGACAATTAGAATTTTCGGTTCAAAATGAAGATATTCATTTAAATTTAGAGAAATTTTTAATTGATGAAATTGGCCCGGTAGGTGGGAAGCTGCATACAGGCAGAAGTCGAAATGATCAAGTAGCCACCGATATGCATTTGTACTTGCGTAATCAAACAAAAGAGATTATGACAGCCGTTAAAAAATTGCAAGAAGCTCTAGTTAAACAAGCATCTGAACATGTTGAGACAATGATTCCAGGGTACACACATTTACAACGTGCTCAGCCTGTTTCATTTGCCCATCACCTCCTTGCTTATTTCTGGATGCTTGAGCGCGACTATGGTCGTTTAGAAGATAGTCAAAAACGTTTAAACATCTCACCACTTGGTGCAGGAGCTCTTGCGGGGACGACTTTTCCGATTGATCGTCATTATTCAGCGGAATTACTTGGGTTTGAAGGCATTTACGAAAATAGTATTGATGCGGTAAGTGATCGTGACTTTATTATCGAATTTCTTGCGTCGTCATCGACTTTAATGATGCATCTTTCGCGTCTTTGTGAAGAGTTAATTTTATGGTCTTCACAAGAGTTTCAATTTATTGAAATAGATGATGCTTTTGCAACTGGAAGTAGCATTATGCCGCAAAAGAAAAACCCTGATATGGCAGAGTTAATTCGTGGAAAAACAGGACGAGTTTACGGAAATTTATTCTCGCTATTAACGACACTCAAAGGTTTGCCACTTGCTTATAACAAAGACATGCAAGAAGATAAAGAGGGAATGTTTGATACGGTTGAAACGGTTAAAGGCTCCTTGCTTATTTTTGCTGGGATGATCGAAACTATGTCTGTTCGTCACGAAACGATGGAAAAAGCCGTTAATCAAGATTTCTCAAATGCAACAGAACTTGCAGATTATTTAGCAACGAAAGGAATGCCTTTCCGACAGGCTCATGAAGTCGTTGGAAAACTCGTGTTAGTCGCGATTCAAAAAGGAGTATTTTTGCTTGATTTGCCATTTACGGACTATGTGGAAGCGAGCCAATTGTTTGAAGAAGATATTTTTGATGTTCTTCAACCTAAAAACGTTGTAGCTAGACGGAATAGTGCCGGTGGAACAGGTTTTGAACAAGTGAAAATTGCTTTACTTAAAGCGGAAGAGCTTTTGAATAAGGCTTAGTAGTGAATCAACATTTAAAATTGATAAAAAGGTGGATATAAAGGAAAATCCTTTATGTTCACCTTTTTTAGGTGATGTAGGAATGCCTGAAACTTACTCACCTAAATTCAGAATTTAGTAAGATATTATTATGATAGTTCAGTTCAGCTTATTCAAAGGGTTCTTTAATTATAAAAGAATTACCAATATCCTCCTTGTGAAAAGAAAAGTAAATCCTCATTGTTAGGACATATTAAACAAGATAAATTAATAAAGGAGAGATTGATTATGAAGGAACATAAATTATCAAATGTAACTTATGAAGAGCAGGGAGAAAGCATTGTACATGAGCAAGTGATGGAAGGTTATTTTCAATATGGACCGCATAATGAACCAGTTAAACAAGAAGAAGAAACACCAAAAACGAAATGATAAATAGAGGTTGTTCAAAGGTCATTGGACCGATGGGCAACTTTTTTCTATTTTCTTAAGATCTATAAATAATAACTCAACTTTCGCAGCGTATGATTGACTCTTAACCGTTGATAGAGATTGACTTTAGGGCGATACAAGACTCAAATTGACTTTACATGGACGGTTCAATCGTTGACAGTCTGAACACATCTCTTCGTAGGCTGTTGAAGGAAACTGTTCACTAAAATGAAGTGCTTCGGCTGTCGCTCCC
>NZ_ALPT02000124.1 GCF_000292245.2 Alkalihalobacillus alcalophilus ATCC 27647 = CGMCC 1.3604
GGAGTGTGGTTGGTGTGTAAAAAAAGAGAGTTACATCAACTCAATGAAAAATTCACTCCATCTGACTACGACTTTTATTGGTAAAAAAAGTTTTTGACAAAATTCGACTCAGTTATTATAATAAGATATTGATTAATCTGAAAATATAAAATAAAATGACATTTAGTTCATTGTGACAAAAAGAAAAGCTAGTACTCAATATAATTTTCAGATAATTTAGAAAAGATAGAACTGTATTGTAAAATATCTTTTCTTAAAAAGGGAGAGGAGTTTGACAAGATGGAAGGTAGAGAACAGTGGGGGACAAGGGCTGGTTTTGTACTAGCGGCAATTGGTTCGGCAGTAGGGTTAGGTAATATTTGGAGATTCCCATATGTAGCATATGAAAATGGAGGCGGCGCCTTTTTAATTCCTTATTTGTTTGCACTATTAACAGCTGGGATTCCTTTATTAATTATGGAATTTACAATTGGACAGAAATATCGGGGGTCAGCACCTTTATCGTATGCGAGGTTAAATAAAAAAGCAGAATGGATTGGTTGGTGGCAAGTGGCCATTTCATTTGTGATTTCTACGTTCTATGCAGTTATTATTGCTTGGGCTATTTCTTATACTTATTTTTCATTTAGACAAACATGGGGGTCAAACCCTACTGATTTTTTGCTAAATGATTTTTTACAGATTGTTGATCCTGGTCAACTAGGTAGCTTTGTTCCAACTATTTTTATCCCATTATTAATAGTGTGGGTTATCGCATTAGGTGTGTTATTTAAAGGGGTCAAGAAAGGGATTGAATTTGCAAATCGTATTTTTATCCCACTATTGGTTGTTATGTTCTTAATCCTTGTTATTCGTGCTGTAACTTTAGATGGAGCTATGGTTGGTTTAGATGCGTTTTTTAAACCGAATTGGGAAGAAATAATGAATCCAGCGGTTTGGGTAGCAGCTTATGGCCAAATTTTCTTCAGTTTATCGATTGGTTTTGCCATTATGATTACTTATTCCAGTTATTTACCTCGTAAATCAGATTTAAATAATAATGCTTTTATCACAGGGTTTTCAAATTCGAGCTTTGAGATCTTAGCTGGTATTGGAGTTTTCGCAATTATTGGCTTTATGGCGACTCAGCAAGGAACATCAGTTGATGAAGTTGCTGCGGACGGAATTGCCTTAGCATTTATGGTTTTTCCAGAGATTATAAACAGTTTTCCAGGCTTAAATGGATTATTTGGAGCTTTATTTTTTGGTTCATTAGTAATGGCTGGATTAACGTCATTGGTATCAATTATCGAAACCTATGTCTCAGCTTTACAAGATAAGTTTAAGATTA
Organism: Alkalihalobacillus alcalophilus ATCC 27647 = CGMCC 1.3604; assembly: GCF_000292245.2. GTDB lineage: Bacteria > Bacillota > Bacilli > Bacillales > Bacillaceae_D > Alkalihalobacillus > Alkalihalobacillus alcalophilus. The sequence continues at coordinate 1,331 of NZ_ALPT02000124.1, forward strand.
CTCGTACAAAAGCCGTTGCTATCGGCGGTGGATTATCTGCCTTAATTTCAATTTTATATGCTACTCAAGGTGGATTATGGTTATTAGATACGGTCGATTATTTTATTAATCACTTTGGTGTAGCTTTAGCGGGTCTTGTATCTGTTATTGCGGTTGCATGGTTTATGAGAAAGCTTCCTGATTTACAAAAACATACAAACGAATTATCCGATTTCCGTGTCGGTTTATGGTGGAAAATTTGTTTAGGAGTCATTACTCCGCTTGTATTAGGGTTTATGCTTTATCAAAACCTGATTTTGAATTTAACTTCTAATTATGAAGGTTATCCAACGTACTTTATTATAATAGCTGGATGGACTGTTGCAATATTAGCGATTGTTATTGGATTCTTATTTACCATTTTTAAGTGGAAAAACAATAAGAACAGCTCTGATGATTTAGGGGGATTTTAAGATGAGTACAAGTGCAATTATCATGTTAATTATTAGTATGGTCATAGTTTGGGGCGGGATGATGTTAAGTATTTTGAATGCCGTTCGAGTTTCAAGAAAAAAAAGAGTACAGTCATCTTTATAGGAAGAAGCAAGAAGACCTCAAGTACAGTAAATGTGCTTGAGGTTTTCCTTTTTTATTTACCTTGTTTTAATAGTTGAAATCCTTTACGTTCCCAAGATTTAAGAGATGGATACGGGTCAAAGGACCATTCTGTATAGCCGTTGTCACGATACATACCATAATGAAGATGTGGTGGAAATTTACCTTGTGTACCTGCTTTCCCATAACCGGAGCTTCCAACATATCCAATAACTTGCCCAGGTTCAACAATGGTTCCCTCTTCTATTCCTTTCTCAAAACCACTTAGGTGGGCGTAGTAATGATAGATGTTATCTAAATCACGAATGCCAACGCGCCAGCCCCCGTACATATTCCAGCCTTTAATTTCAACAATTCCGTAGGCTGTTGACTTTACTGGCACATTATATCCAGCAAAAATATCGGTTCCTTCATGAATACGCCTGCCTCCCCAACCACGGCGGTCTCCCCATGTGCTACGATAGCTGTAGTTTGAACGAAGTGGTAAGGGAAACACATGATCATGAAGATTTAAATGCCCATACTTTTCATAAATGGAGGCATGTCCATCAATAATTGAGACTGTTTGTTCACGTTGATAATAATCCCATAAGGCAATGCGAAAATCCTCTTTATTAAAACCATATTGCTCTAAATAACGAGCAAATGTATAAAGAATGTCTTCATCATTGTTTGGGTCAGCCAATCCATCTCCGTCTCCATCTAAACCTAGGCCGCCAAACATGCTGATCGATAAGGGCTCTTGTTCATCTAGTTTGGGATTTAAAGGACCAACCCATTGACTCGGTGAAAAAAAGATCGAGGCAAGACCAATTTCTTTTGGACGATCTTTCACAACCCTTCTTAACCCTCGTTCATACGTATCAACTGCAGCTAAATAATACCAAGGAATGTTTGTTAATGTCTCAACTTTTTTATACAAGTTCAATCGTTCTGCATCTTTTTCTTCCAAGGTTAATTCTTCTTCAGCAGCTGCTGTAAACGTAGATGGAACAAAACATAAGGGAATAATGATGACGAGAGAAAGTAGGATTTGTTTCATAAATTGTCGGTCTCCTTTCGTTAAATTAACTTACTTTTATTGTCTTCAATTCGTATGATTAAATTACGTTAAAAAATGGAAGTGGATCAAAAAGAAAACAATTTAAGCAGTTGGTTGTTTTGTTCATTTCATGATAAAGTATAAAAGACAGAAAGAATGGCGGTGAAATGTAGTGCATTTTACCAAAACAGAATAGTTTTAAACTTTAATTGGATGGTGAGTATGAATGGCAAAAAAAGAAGAGCATATTCGTAAACCTGAGTGGTTAAAAATTAAGTTAAATACGAATGAGTCTTACACGGGTCTAAAAAAGATGATGCGTGAAAAGAAATTACATACAGTTTGTGAAGAGGCAAGGTGTCCGAACATTCATGAGTGTTGGGCAGTTCGTAAAACCGCGACGTTTATGATTTTAGGGGATATTTGTACACGTGCCTGTCGTTTTTGTGCTGTAAAAACAGGTTTACCGAATGAATTAGATTTACAAGAGCCAGAACGTGTGGCAGATTCAGTTGAACAAATGGGTTTAAAACATGTCGTTATCACAGCGGTTGCTCGTGATGATTTAAAAGATGGTGGAGCAGGAGTATTTGCTGAGACGGTTCGTGCGGTCAGAAGAAAAAGTCCGTTCTGTACAATTGAAGTCCTTCCTTCAGATATGTTAGGGAACCATGAGAGTTTAGAAACGTTAATGGATGCTAGACCAAATATCATGAATCATAATATTGAGACGGTTCGACGTCTATCTCCAAGAGTTCGTGCACGTGCAACATATGACCGGACACTTGAGTTTTTACGTCGTGCAAAAGAACTGCATCCAGACATCCCAACTAAATCAAGCTTGATGATTGGACTTGGAGAAACAAAAGAAGAAATTATTGAAACGATGGATGATTTACGTGCGAACAATGTCAACATTATGACAATTGGTCAGTACTTACAACCAACGAAAAAGCACTTAAAAGTCGTTAAATATTATCACCCAGATGAGTTTGCTGAATTAAAGGAAATTGCCTTAAGTAAAGGATTTAGTCACTGTGAGGCTGGCCCGTTAGTTCGTTCTTCATACCATGCTGACGAACAAGTTAACGAAGCACAAGTTCGTGACGAAGCTCGTAAAGTACAAAATGAGCAAACCGTAAGCGGTCAATAAATAGGCAAGAATGGAGAAACCTGAAGAGGAGTGCAATGTGCTCCTTTTCGGGTTTTTTCGTTTGTTGTACTAGTTGAGGCATGCAAAAAAGAGCGTAGGGAAAATGATGATAAGTATTGGAAAAGTGGAATCAAAGAAGAGCAATGATTACCTTAGCACCATAAAATGAATGTCATCAGGAATCAAAAGAGAGCAATGATTGCCTTAGTGCCTAAAAATAGCCAGCTTCAGACTTACATGAAAAAGACGTGATACTCAAGGGAACGCTCTTTTTTGTGACATTTTGCAGAAGAAAAACCTCAGCTTTGGCATGAGGTTTTGACATTTTGTCGTGCTCTTTTAATTCTTCTGGTAGTCAGACTGTGTATTGTAATTTGTCCCTTGTGGATACTCTCGCAATTGCTCAATCGTTTCTTCAAGTGTTCCATAAATCGAGGTACTTCGTGAAGATAAACTTTGGAATCGTTCAATACTTTCTATCTGATTATGATCATCTGCGACAACGACTTCATAAAAACGAGGTAAAGCTGATTCGGCTGTTTTACGAACGTAAGCGGCGATTTCTTCTTTATTAGAGCGTGAATTATTGTCGTCTTCATTATGATGGGTCTCATAAACGACTAATGCATATTGATCTGTTACTAATGTAGCTGCTTCATCAATTTCTGGATTGGTGAGAACCATTTTAGTGATGTTCGTTGAGATTTCGGTTCGATCAACGATAGGATAAGAAAAATCACCATTTGGTTTATGCACTTGTTCTCGTTGGAAACGACTATAACCATAATGAGGGGTGTCATTATGATCCATTCGTTTATTGGTGATCGAATAATATCCTTTATTTGTTGATTGAGTGCCCCCTATATCGGAAGCGTTTTCTAGCGTAAGTGGGCTTGCTTGTTCTAATTGACAGCCAGTTAGTACGAGAGCTAATAGTAATCCACTAAGAGTTAATCTTGTTTTTATCATGAATGTTCTCTCCTTTAAAAGTAATAATGAAATGGTCGATTTGATTAAAAAATATCCATCTATTCATAGCTTGGCATATGGATGATTGAATCATGTAAGTAAATCGGTGGAAAGTGAGTAGGTGATTTTAGCTTGATATGGTACAATATAAGACAGTTATAAAGTGAGGTGAACGGGTTATGGTCCGACTTCAATCAATGCAATTTGAGCTTATTGAAGAAGTGAAAAACGGTTGGAATGAGGAAGCTTTTAAAGAGCGTTATAGTGAAGTGCTAAATAAATATGACTATATTGTCGGCGACTGGGGCTATAATCAGCTAAGATTACGTGGATTTTTTGAGGATAAACATAAAAAATCGACATTTGATACAAAAATTAGTACATTAGATGATTATTTATATGAGTATTGTAACTTTGGCTGTGCTTATTTCGTCTTAAAGCGGATAAAAGAATAGAGAGGATGTCGTTTATCCTCCCTATTTGTCATGGACAAGATGAATGATAAATCGGTAGTAGCTGAGTTGAAGAATTAGTTTTCACCGGAATCTTGATGAGTAGGGTGACTTTCTGGGTCAAGCCGTTGATGGTCTCGATGCAATTGTTTATTTTCATAAATAAAGGCACTAGCTGCATGCTGACCCTCTTCCCAAGGTGTACTTTTTCCTTCGACAGGTTCATGCTTATTTATAGGTGAACCATAAGCTCCTTCTGGTAAATCTTCAGGTAAAATGGTCTCCCGTGCTTCTTCGACATTGGAAAAGTCGCTATACTTGTGTTTATGATTCTTATCATTCGACATTTGATCCCCTCCATAGGTTATAGAGTAGACAATGCCTCTAGTTTTTATCCTGATGAGATCACTTGTATCTGAGTGGATATTAATAACTGGAGTAAGATTATACATAATGGAAAGATGATGGTGACGTTTATGTATTTTGTTAATCGTGAAAAAATAGAAAAGACTTTACAATTTATTGAGCAACTTATGCAAACAAGTTCATTTTCGCCTGCGTCTATACAAGATAATCGCATTCAGCAGCTAGCATTAGAACGAACGGCATATTTATATATTGAAACAATTATTGATGTTGGGAACAGTATGATTGATGGCTTTATTATGAGAGATCCGGGAAGTTATGAAGATATTATTGAGATTTTACTTGATGAAAAAGTAATTGAGGATCATTCAGCAGAAGATTTAAAAAAACTAATGGGCCTACGAAAGCAGCTTGTCCAAGATTATTTGGAGCTTAATCATGTCACTTTATTGAATCAATTGCAAGATTCTCAAAAAGCGATTGCTCAATTTCCTCAAGATGTTCGCCGTTATTTATTGGAAGAATTAGGACCTGTTACAGCTTTTTTACCGGAAAAGTAAAATGAGGTAGGAGGCAAGTTCTTTGCAAAAATCGCCACATCGCATACAATAGAGATAAGGGTGGTGATGGCCATGGAAAAACAAACGCGCTCGACACGTCAAATTATCTTGTCGCTAATTAAAAGACATCGGGAACGAACTGTATCCGAAATAGCTGTTGAGCTAAAGGTTACAGAGATGGCTGTCAGGCGACATTTACAAGGACTCGAGAACGATGGGTTAATTCAAGCAAGACTGGAAAAACAGTCAATGGGCCGACCAAGTTATAAATATTATTTAACAGAAGCTGGTGAAGAAAGTTTCCCAAGGAATTATGGTTCTTTGTCTCTAGAGTTTTTGAAGGACCTTGAGGCTTTAAACGGCAACAAGGTAATTGAGGAACTTTTTGAAAAAAGAAGAGAACGTTTAGAACAAAAATATCAACAACTTGTTCAAGGAACTTTGGAAGAACGGGTCGCCGCCTTAGCTAAAATACAAGATGAAAGTGGCTATATGGTTGAATGGAATCAAACAGATGAGGATACATTCCAATTTGTTGAATATAATTGTCCCATAGCAAAAGTTGCAAAGGATTATCATGTTGCCTGTTCATGTGAGCAAAAACTTTTCCAAAACCTATTACAAACGGAAAATATTACAAGAGAAACATGTGCAGCAAAAGAAGATAGTGCTTGTGTATATACGATAAAAAAAACTAATAAAATGGCTTAACAAATAGCCTAAGAAACCACGGATTGATTTCGTGGTTTTTTCTGTATAAAAAAGGAGGGGAGAGCAATCAAGGCGAATTGGCCGGCGATGGTGTATAAAAAAAGACCGAGTAATGGCCTGCGTTGATGTGTAAAAAAGCCGAGCACCACCACAAAAAAGCGTTGACACTCCCACAGTTGCCGTCAGCACTTTTCTGAAACACTCTCCATTTCACGAGTTTTCATTATAGAAAGAACCTTGTATAATGAGAAAAAAGAAAAAGGTGTGAGTGGAGAATATGAAGAAATATCAAGGTTTTTTAATCGATTTAGATGGTACGATTTATCGTGGCAAAGAAAAAATAGATGAAGCGATTCAGTTTGTGAAAGAACTTGAAAAAAGAGGTTTATCTTATTTATTTGTGACTAATAATTCAACAAAACCTCCAAGAGAAGTGGCCGAGCTTTTACAAGCGATGGATGTTCCAGCTACAACAGAGCATGTCTTTACAACTAGTATGGCTACCGCAAAATTTTTATCGGAAAAACAGAAGGAAGCGAATGTTTATGTGATTGGTGAAGTTGGATTAAGACAAGCTTTAGTTGAGGAAGGGCATCGTCTTGTTGAAGAAGACGCTGATTTTGTTGTAATGGGTTTAGACCGTGAAATTACTTATGAAAAATTAGCAAGGGCGACGATTGAGATTCGAAAAGGGGCAACATTTATTGCAACAAACGGTGATGTTGCTTTGCCAACAGAGCGTGGCTTAATGCCAGGTTGTGGCTCTCTTGTTTCTGTTGTTGCCGTATCAACTGGTATCGAACCCACTTTTATTGGGAAACCAGAGAGTATTATTGTCGAACAAGCGATGGATGTATTAGGTCTGAAAAAAGAAGAAACGCTAATGGTCGGTGATAATTACGAAACAGATATTTTAGCTGGAATTCAAGCTGGAATTGATACTTTAATTGTGCATACGGGTGTTACTTCTGAACAGCAATTGCAAGAAAAGGCAGAGCAACCGACGATGGCTTTAAAGTCGCTAGCGGAATGGTCGTTTGGAAAATAAGGCTATATTTTAAACTCAATGCTTGTCTGCCGGTGCTTGTCTTCTGAAAATGGATAATATAAGTAGTCGCTCTAAAGGGTGACTGCTTTTTTGTTTTATCATTTCCCGACAGAAGACTCCCTCTTCATTCGTGTGAAGGGAGAAGCCCAACGATAAGGGGGAGATGAATGGCGGTTGGCGGTAGCCAAAGAGATTCTTGTTAGGGTATAATGAGAACATACATTCCTATCAGAGGTGAAAACAATGCTCATCAA
>NZ_ALPT02000125.1 GCF_000292245.2 Alkalihalobacillus alcalophilus ATCC 27647 = CGMCC 1.3604
TAAGAACCAGCTCGGCGTAAAAAGAATGGAGAAAAAGAATTATAAGCCGAATAAGAGAGAGTTCGGCGTAAAAAGAATAGGAGAAAAAGGAATATAAGCCGAATAAGAGAGAGTTCGGCGTAAAAAGAATGGAGAGTAAGAATTATAAGCCGAATAAGAGCCAGCTCGGCGTAAAAAGAATGGAGAGTAAGAATTATAAGCCGAATAAGAGAGAGTTCGGCGTAAAAAGAATAGGAGAAGATGAACTATAAGCCGAACAAGAGCCATCTCGGCGTAAAAAGAGTGGAGCAAATGAACTATAAGCCGAACAAGAACCAGCTCGGCGTAAAAAGAATGGAGAAAAAGAATTATAAGCCAAACAAGAGCCAATTCGGCGTAAAAATTATAAAAGGATACAATACGCCGAATTAACTCTCTTTTTTAACCACACTAGTATCTATGTTTCACTTTTACATGTAACAGTTTAAAGGAGGTATTCGCTTACTAGGACATTTTTAAGTAACGGTCTCGTTCTTCATTCGGTACTAATCTTCCGCCGGTTGCCCAGATGATATGGGTGGCATCATTCATTTTATTTTGTAAATTTTGCTTGTGTATATAAGTTTGGAATCTTGAGTTATCTTGCTGAAGTAAGCCAATAAAACCCGCTGCTGCCGATGGCTCGATAAATACGTTCTCACTTTGATAAAGAGTTTGTAAATAATAAAACAAGGTGGAATCTTCTACAGTAAAAACGCCACTTAATAAAGGGGTCATTACTTTGCCGATAAAAGAGGATGGACGACCAACAGCTAAACCATCCGCAGCGGTTCTTCCGTCGATACCATAGTCTTGGATCGAAACTTTGTCATGCTTTTCTGTCGCCATTCCGAGTAGCATACAAGGAGCTTTTGTTGGTTCGATAAAAAAGCAGTGGACATGGTCTCCAAAAATTTGTTTTAAACCATATGTAATTCCGCCTGGAGCCCCGCCGACTCCACATGGTAAATAGACAAAAAGAGGTTTGGCTTCAGACACTTCAATGTTTGCATCTTCTAGCTGTTTTTGTAAATACGAAGCGGCCGTGGCATAGCCCAAAAATAAGTCAACTGAATTTTCATCATCAATAAAGTAGCTTTTCGGATCGGCATCTGATTGTTTTCGACCGGCTTCAACAGCCTCGCTATAGTCATTTTCATATTCGATCACGTGTACGTCTTTTTCACGTAAGAGCTGTTTTTTCCATTCTTTTGCATCTGAGGACATATGAACAATTACTTTAAAGCCTATTTTGGCACTGATAATGCCAATACTTAAACCTAAGTTTCCAGTGGAGCCGACTTGAATCGTATATTGATTAAATACTTCTTTTATTTTACTATCTGCGAGCTTTTGATAATCGTCATCAGGAGAGAGAAGCCCATTTTCTAAGGCGATACGTTCGGCCAGTGTTAAAACTTCATAAACACCACCTCTACCTTTAACGGAACCGGCAATCGCTAATTGACTGTCTAATTTTATAAAAACGTCTCCAGCAATCGCCGCTGAATTTAAGTGTTCAAGTGCCTTTTTCATTTTAGGAATCGGCCATAAGGGGGATTCGACTAATCCGTTGGTAGCTTTTGTTTCTGGGAATTGCTCGATTAAATAAGGAGCAAATCGGAGTAACCGTTGACGGGCTTCTTCTATTTTTTCTGGAGATAATTTGTTCTTAAATTCTGTTTCGGCTGATTCTGTTTGATAATTAGGGTTCATCCAAAGAGTTTCTTTGTAATTTTGTAGTTCTTTTATTACATCCGTTTGATTCTGTGCCATCATGACCCTCCAATTGAACAGTTTATAGTGTCATTTTAACAAAAATAAGTACTTTATAATAAAAAACTTCCAAACCGATTAAATGGTTGGAAGCTTTTTCAGGCCGTATGTTCAGTTGTATGGGGAGTTTTTTGTAAAGTAATTAAAATTGAAATAAAGACAATGACAAAAAGAATATCAAAAAAAAGCAATAAGATGTTTGAGGATGAGTGGTGGTGGATCATCATACCCGTCATTGCCCCCATCATTCCACCCATAATGCCTTCAACCGTCCCACATAAAATACAGAAGGTTTCAAAGTCTTTTCCAACTAAAAAGCCAATGGACATCCCAACCGTACAAGCGACCATTGTTGAAATGACAAGATCGTGACCGAAGATAAGTCCAAATGTGAGACCAAAGGCCAAACTCGACATCATAGATAAAGCCATAATAATCATATGCAAATGTTTAGATGACCCTTTGAGATTTTTTTTATTTGCAGTGATTTTTATCATACAAAAGAAAGTGAGAATCGTTAGAAACACCAAATTGGCGATAAGGATGGTCAAAGCCTTCCCTCCTTTTTAATCAGGCCTAAATAAGAGTCTGTATTATCTTATTGTAGAGGGAAGGGAAATAGACCATTCGTATTAAAAGCACTCAACAAAAGACGATTTTTGTGAGTGCTTGGGAGTTGTATTAATAACCTAACGAAAAATCGACTTGGTTAATGGGAAGCTTTTTATCGCCTTTTAAATAGATTTCTAAATTAGGTAAGAAAATTTCTTCAATTACTCGTTCATTATAGTATCCGGTTGAACCTGATGTATGTGGCGTAACAATGACTTGCTCCATTTCCCAAAGTGGGTTCGATTCTGGTAATGGTTCTACTTCAAAGACATCGAGTCCAGCACCGAGAATTTCTTTGTTTTCTAAGGCCCATATCAGATCGTCTTCTTTGACAAGCTGTCCACGACCAATGTTAATAAAAAATGCTGTTTCTTTCATTAATTTGAAGCTCTCACGTGTAAAGGAATGTTTCGTTTCTGGAGTTAAAGGGGTGGCAACGACTACATAATCACAAAGCGGTAAAACTTCCTCTAACTCAGAACTCAGGTACATACGATCGACATAATCCAACTCTTTGCCACTATTTCGTACACCTAACACATTCATATTAAAAGCTTTTGCTATTTTTGCGACCTCTTGTCCAATGGCTCCAACCCCGACAATGCCAATTGTTTTATTATGAAGCTCTAAATAATTATACTCATGAAACCATTTTTTCTTTTCTTGGTTTCGGATGTATTTATGAAGATTACGAGTTAGGCTTAACATGAGAGCAAACACCGTTTCGGATATTGGGTTTGTATGTACACCATTTGCTGTTGTTAATAAAATTTGATTCTTTTTAAAGTAGTCAAGAGGGTAATTATCAATTCCAGCACTCCAACTTTGGATCCAGCGGAGCGTGTTCGACTTTTGGACTTGCTCGGCAAAGGAGTTTTTCCAAGAAATAAGAATCTCAGCTGAATCAATATGGTCCTGCCAAATAGAAGGGTCCTTTCCAACAATAATATCCCAGTCCTTTAAAGGTCTACTTAACTTATCTAATAATTCAGGTTTTAAATCTTGAGGTATAACAATTTTTCGCTTCAAATGGATCACCCTTTTAAATTTGATAAGATTTTTTGATAACTATTTTTAAGAATAAAACATTCTGAACAGCTTGTCACACTATATGGTAGAAACTATTTGAATCATATAGAAAGAGGATTTAGAAGTTTTACAGTGTTTAAGAAAAAACATTGAGAAGTTATACCTATTTGAGTGGAGTAAAACATGCCCACTTTTTGCTTGATTCCAGCTGCTTTCACATCCATTATTTTTGAGAATTCTTCCATAATATTAGAGTTAGTACTAATCGTCTTGTAACAGGAATGACATATAATCGGGGTATCTAATACTTGGGGGAAAAGTATTAGATTTTCTTTTTGTAAAGAATTGAATGAATCGTTAGAGAGCATTTAGGAGGTGGAAGTGTGGCAGATACGGCAATCAAACACCAAAATCGGAATCCTTACTTTGATAATGTTAAATTTTTTCTTATCTTTTTGGTTGTTGTTGGTCATGTTATTAGTCCGTTAAAAGGACAGGAGGATTTTCTTTTTGATTTATATGCAATGATTTATATTTTTCATATGCCTGCGTTTATTTTAATTTCTGGTTATTTTTCGAAGGGCTATAAAAAGAAAGGGTACTTATGGAAGACATTCAAGAAAATTCTTATTCCATATTTTATTTTTCAAATTTTCTATTCGATTTTTTATTATTTGAATGGAGATAAGGCTTTAAGTTTTGAATTGTTTTCACCACATTGGACGTTATGGTTTTTATTAAGTTTATTTACGTGGAATGTGCTTTTATATGTATTTGGAAAATGGCGTTGGCTTGGTTTAGTCATAGCGACTGCGATCGGTGTGGGTATTGGATTTATAGAATCTGTTGGAACTTGGATGAGCTTATCAAGAACATTTGTCTTTTTTCCGTTTTTCTTTCTTGGTTTTTTATTAAAGAAGGAGCATTTTGAAAAACTACAGCAATTCAAATATAGTCCTTCTATTGGAATTTTTGTTTTATTAAGTGTTTTTATTATCGTCGTTGAGTTTTTTCCTGAAGGGGGAATTCCTTGGCTATTTGGCTCACAATCCTATGTAGAGATGGGCAGAGGTTATCTGATCGATGCTGGAATTCGGTTAGCACAGTATGTAGGAACGTTAGTTGTGTTATTGGCCTTTATGGCGATTGTGCCTAAAAAGGAGTATAGCTTTACGGCTATCGGTCAACGAACAATGTCGATTTATTTATTACATGGGATTATCATTCAATTAATTCAAACATTTATTTCAAAAAGTACCTTACATGATTTTGCGAACAACTATGCGTTACTGATTGGCTTATCCCTTCTCATTTGTATCGCCTGTGGAAGTTATTATTCCAAAAAATTATTGCCGATTTAATTTTTTATACTGTTTTTGCCGACGATTTATGAGGCTGAGACAAAACCACTAAAAAAGAGTTAGATGACTAGAAATGACGGTCATCTAACTTTTTTAATGGAAATTACTTATTTTATATTGCAAAAGGAATGAAAAGATTTACCCTCTATCTTAGTGGACGAAAACATGCGGAGACTCCCGTGGGATCTAGTGGCAGAGGCGAAATCCACTAGTGAAACTAGTTAGTTCGGCGCCACCCACAGGACGCGGAGCATGATTTTCGGGAACGGTGAGTAGAACACTTTTCAAATCAGTACAGAGTTTTGTCCCAGCCTCTTTTTTTGGTTGATTTTGTTGATAATAAAAAAACTTCGTGTTCCAAAATATTATAAATTAGGCTAAAATGTATAAATATATAGAAAAAACGAAATAGCTCGCGGTTTTATGGAGGGGGGAACTAGTGTGAAAATCATTTGGAGTTACATAAGACCATATCGATTTGCAATGTGGATCGCCATTTTTCTTATGTTTGTTGAGTTAGTTGTTGAACTTATTCATCCATTATTATTAGCGAAAATTATAGATGATGGTATTATGCAAAATGACTTACAAAGCGTCCTTTATTGGGGGGCGATTATGGTAGGGCTATCTTTTATAGCCTTTATCGCAGGAATTGTGAACTCCTTTTATGCTGGGCATGTTAGTCAAAGTACGGGTCTTGATTTAAGAAATGGCTTATATGATAAGGTTCAGGCTTTTTCTTTTGCCAATTTACAAAAGTTCCAAACTTCATCGTTAATTACGAGGTTAACAAACGATGTCACCCAAATACAAAATACGATTTTTATGAGCTTACGAATTATGTTAAGGGCACCACTTTTAGTTGTCGGTGGCGTCATTATGGCACTATTTATAAATGTGCAATTAGCGATGTTTTTAGTCGTAACAATTCCTATTCTGATTGTTTTTTAGTTTTTGTGATGAGAAGGGCGTCCAAGCTATTTAAGCTCGTTCAGCAAAAGTTAGATGGAGTTAATTCAGTTATTCGTGAACATTTAGGTGGAATGAAACTGATTAAAGCGTATGTAAGGCGAAAACATGAGGTGAGACGTTTTACTGAACGTAACAAACAGTTAATGGAAAAAACAGTGTCTGCTTTAAGACTTTTAGAAGCGACGATGCCGATTCTTTTATTCGTGATGAATTTATCAATTATTGCGATTTTATGGTTTGGGCAAGCTTATATCACAGCAGGAAATGTGCAAGTTGGTGAAGTGGTCGCGATTATTAACTATGTGCTGAGAATTACCGGTGCCTTAACTGTGTTTGCGATGATTATTATGGTTTTTTCAAGAGCACAGGCGTCCTCAGAACGGATTAATGAAGTATTAACGACAGAAGTTGATATGCAAGAAGAAGCAAACAGGCAAGAAGCGAACCCGCTAAATTATGAAGCGATTAAGTTTAAAAATGTTTCGTTTAAGTATCCTGATACAGGTGATTGGGCTTTAGAGCATGTGAACTTTTCAGTTCGTAAAGGAGAAACAGTCGCAATAATGGGAGGAACGGGCTCAGGAAAAACTTCCATGTTTCAGATGATTCCGCGCTTATACGATACGACGGAAGGAGAAATTTTGATTGAAGGAGTCAATGTGAAAGAACGTCATGTTGATGATTTACGAAAATCGATTGCTTATGTTCCGCAGGTGTACGTTGAATCAAAAGAATATACATTATTATTATTTGAAATACTTATGAGAAAGGCATTTTTAGTTTATGTATATAACTTTGCTTCATTTTTTTTATGAACCAAAGTTATATACATAAAATGAAAATGACACAAACTTATATACAAATATAAAAGTAAATTACGTGGAAAGCTTAATGTTTGATATTCTAATAATACAAACACTTATCTTTTTAACGTTGGTCTACAAATGTGGAATATTGTGGAATGATAACTAGAGTTAATTTCCTATTGTATAATTTAATTACATTCCTTTGGAGGTTGGGGCTAACGGAAATTGGAATTAATCTTAATTAGGACGCTTTTTAAATTTAAATATAATTTTGTCCATAATTTCTATTTAAAATGAAGGTTTTTGCTAAACTTTGTAATTGTAGAGCGAATTTTGAAAATAAAAGTCTAGGTGAGTTGTTGATTGTTCCAAGAAGCGGTTTACTAATTTTTCCATATTCAATTAATTAAATGTGTGGAGGTGAGTTGGTATGGCTGATTATAAAGAAATTGACTGTTGGAATTGTGACTGTCTGGAACTCCATAAGGAAATAGACGATGATGTATGGAAGTGTCAAAGGTGTGGATGCAAATCATCTGAATAAACTTATTATCTTCTGCATTTAGGCTACTGTATCATAAATTTTGATGAGTGTACGCCCAGAATATTAGAGAGTTTCTGGGCACTAGTTAAAAGTGTTAACATACATTAGATCAAAATAAATTACTCAACGGAAATTTCTTTTCTGTACTTTACCATAGGAACGGTCCTGTCAACATATGGACCTTTTAGGTTTTCATACTCAATTCCAGCTTTGTTTTGAAACAGCTTCGGTTGAATGCTTGGCAATGATAATGACATTTCTATAAAATAGAGTCCAGCTACATAACCATTTCCTTTGAAGTTAAAAATACCAAAATCAAAATGTCCAGCCATTACGCTTGCTTTATTGGAACCGCAAAGTTGTCCGGATTGTTTTCGTACATTTATTAGCAAAGATGCGTGATTAAATAGGTTTGTTGTTCCGAAGATATGTAAAGCCCTATCTTCAATTAATTCAACTTCAACATTAAATTCCACTTCAATTCCATCTGGATTTATTGGGATGGTTGGTTCGAATTTATAAGTTGCTCTTTCTGGAACGGTATAAGGGTCAATAGAATTGTAATCATTCTCTGAAATAGCTAATTTAACTTGCCAGTATGAAATATAGTCTACTATTTCCTCACTACTATTATGAGCATCTTCAAAACACCTACTAATATGGTAGGCTTTTTGCCTTTCATTAAGGTTTTCCTTATTAGCCCAAAAGTAAATATTGTCTAAGGCTATAAAATAGTCAGTAAAATTGCTTAAATATGCTTTAAATTCAATATTTCTAGAGACACCAAAACTATCGTTTAAAAAATATATTTCATTGATTTTAGATCTGTATATATTAATAATGTCGAAAAGCTCTTGGAATTCATGATCATTAAAATAAAAAACTAATTCCTTATGAATAGGTTGCACTTCATCATATAGTTTTTTCTTATAAACAAATAGATGCTTATCATTTTCAAATACATATTTATCATTATAATCAGCCATTACACTGTAGGTGTTACTTTCATCCCAACTGTATCCGTCTTTATCTCTTTGCTTTAAAGGTTGCATTTGAATGTTGTCATTTAAAGGATTACACCACATATATCTTAAAATCCAATTATATAAAATATAATCTTCGCCAGTTTTTGCTACGAAAACAGACACCACATCATATTTGCCTTTATATTCATTAATTAAGTACCTGACAGCACTATGGATTTCATTTATTTTTAGTAGCTTAGTTAATGTTATTTTAATTGAAACCCGTCGTACTCCAGGATAAGAAATATCCTGTTCCTCCGTAATACT
>NZ_ALPT02000126.1 GCF_000292245.2 Alkalihalobacillus alcalophilus ATCC 27647 = CGMCC 1.3604
CATTGACTCCCTATGTTTTCCTTTGCGGCTCTGATTCACATGCTTTTGACTTCATTCGAGCTCTATGATTCCCTTTGCGGCTCTGATTCATGGGCTTTTGACTTCATTCGAGCTCTATGATTCCCTTTGGTGCTCTGACTCATATGCTTTTGACATCATTGACTCCCTATGATTCCCTTTGCCGCTCTGATTCATGGGCTTTTGGCTTCATTCGAGCTCTATGATTCCCTTTGGCACTCTGATTCATATGCTTTTGGCATCATTGACTCCTTATGATTCCCTTTGGCACTCTGATTCATATGCTTTTGGCATCATTGACTCCCTATGATTTCCTTTACAGCTCTGATTCATATGCTTTTGGCATCATTGACTCCCTATGATTCCCTTTGGCACTCTGATTCATATGTTTTTGGCATCATTGACTCCCTATGATTCCCTTTGGCACTCTGATTCATATGCTTTTGGCATCATTGACTCCCTATGATTCCCTTTGGCACTCTGATTCATATGCTTTTGGCATCATTCCCCACTCCTTTCTTTTCCCCTTGTCTAGTAAAAAAAGAATCATTAGCCCTCATAGACTAATGATCCTAGTAGAATTGTTTTTCTTTAATAACATTCAGTTTTTAAAACAACCGATTCCAAGTAACTGGTCCTACTTTTCCATCAACAGTTATTCCTTGTTGTCTTTGGAAGTTCCGGACAGCTCTTTCTGTGTTAGGACCGAAAATGCCATCTGCCGTCACACCTAATCTTCTTTGCACTTCACGAACGTCATCCCCACGCATATTAGGACTTCTTAATGTTAATAAGCGACTATACGTTGGCTTTGTTCGGGGATTTTCAATCGCGGCCCACGTTTTGGGACCAACAATTCCATCTGCTGTTAATCCTTGAGCTCGTTGAAATTCACGAACTTTTTGCTCTGTGTTAGGTCCAAAAATACCATCTACCGCTGCTCCAACAGCTCTTTGTACAGTCCGAACATCGTCCCCAGTCATCATTGGGCGTATATTTCTTAATGTGCGTTTTTGTCCCCCCCCTCCTGATGCTGGTGGGGGTGATGGGGCTGGCGGGGCTGGCGGTGTTGGGGGTGGTGGCGTTGGGGATGCTTCTAACGCTTTCGCTAGAGCCTGATTCGTTTGTGGTCCTACAATTCCATCAACGGTTATATTTTGTTTACGTTGAAAAGAACGGACCGCATTTTCGGTTTCTGCCCCAAAATCACCGTCTACTCCAAATCGTGGTAAACTCTCCCCTACTTTTAAGAGGTCTTGTTGTAATTGCCGAACAGCCTCACCTTTACTACCTCGTCTTAACAGGTTCGATGGCGTTTGAACTCCTCCTACTTCAGGCTTTTCAATGATATCAACATCAGGTGACTGGCGAACTTGAGCGATAAATGAATCCCATATTTTTAACAAAGTAGCCGGACAATTTTTTCCTGTCCAACGCTGATGTGGTACGACGTTATTTATTGAAATACCATGCTCCTCCATTAAAAAGCGAATTAATGAAACGGCATTCTCCGTTGCCTCTGTAAAGTCACCGTCACTATTCACACATATTTCGATTCCAATCGATTCACGATTGCCTTGTCCAGTCCCACCATCTCCTGCATGCCAGCCAATCTCATTAGTAGGTAAATGTTGATAAATCGTAGCACCATCATCAACTGTATAATGCCAACTAACTGAAGTAGTCGGATTTTTAACATATTCGGCATGCATCCTAGCATTTGCTCCATTTCGACGATTCGCCGTTTCATGAACGGTAATAAAACGTGGCGTCATTCGCGTTCCTGGACGATTTCGATTGCTAGTCGGAATAAAATCTTGTCTAATTTCCATAATACATACTCCTCCTTCCTTTCCCTATCACATTTATTGATATGGACTTCGATAATCTCTCAAAATGATCTCTTTGACAAATAGATCTTACTTTACGTTATGCCACATCTTTTTAAAATGGTTAGGACAAACAGGAATTTTTTTTCATGCTGCTTATCTTCTAAATCGAATAATCAGCAAAAAATGGGGAGGGGTTTCAAAAAAGGCTACAATCTCCAAATAATGAACGACTGTAGCATAGGTTTGTCTTAATTTTTACTTAAGATTCTTTGCAGCAACTGTGCTGGCTCGTCTTCCATAATGATTAACTTTCGATAGGATTCTTTGACAAATCCTTGTTTGATCATATGTTCAAACAATTCTAGCAATGGAGTATAGTAACCATTGACATTTAAGAGACAACACGGTTTATTATGATAACCTATATGTGCCCAAGTTAACACTTCAAACCATTCCTCCATCGTGCCAGCCCCTCCTGGTAACGCAATAAATGCATCGGCTTTCTCTGCCATCATCGCTTTTCGTTCATGCATCGTCTGGACGATGTGCAGCTCGGTAATTTGACGATGGGCTACTTCAACACTTGCCAATTTTTCTGGAATGACCCCAACGACCTCACCCCCTGCTTTCATCACAGCATCTGCCACAGCACCCATACATCCGACAGTCGCTCCACCGTAAACGAGTCCGAGGTTATTTTTCGCTATCTCTTCCCCTAATAATCGAGCCCTCTCCATATAAACTGGCTCACTTCCTTCATTCGCTCCACAAAAAACCGCCACTCGTTTCATTAAGCTCTCACCCCTTCTTCGTCTCTCTTTTTTATTTTACATCAGAATAGCGAATATTCTTGTCGTTTTTTTGTAAAAGCCCCTTAAACTTTTTCTTCTTTCATATAGAAACGATTCGTATTTTATTAGGGCTAAATTTATTCATTACTCCTTACCCCTACTTAAATTCCATTATTTCTCATTGAATAACGAACGTATTTTCGCATATAATAAAATACGAACATAAGTTCCTAAAAGGTAGGGGTTTAAAATGAAGGTTATTTTTTTAATTGATATGCAGTCCTTTTATGCCTCAGTCGAAAAGGCTCGCTTTCCAGAACATGCGAACAAACCACTTGTCGTCTCTGGGGATCCGGCTCGTCGAAGTGGTGTTATCCTCGCTGCTTGTCCGCTTGCCAAATCATATGGAATTCAAAATGCAGAACGCTTATGGGAAGCAAAGCAAAAATGCAACGACTTATTAATTGTTCGTCCTAGAATGCAAGAGTACGTTGATATTTCCCTGCAAATTACGGAATTATTAAAACAATATACTGACTTAGTCGAACCCTTTTCAATTGATGAACAGTTTCTTGATGTTACTGGTAGTCAACGACTTTTTGGCCCACCTGAGCAAATAGCGAAACAAATTCAACAACAAATATGGAATCAGATGCAAGTTCGAGCCCGGATTGGGATTGGTGAAAACAAAGTCCTCGCCAAAATGGCCTGTGACTTATTTGCGAAACATAATAAAGATGGCATTTACTGGCTTAAACAAAAGAATTTAGCTGAAACACTTTGGCCGCTACCAATCGAAAAGCTCTACGGTGTCGGGAGCAAACGCACAAAACATTTTCGCAATATGGGAATTCGTACGATTGGTCAATTTGCCAAAACACCATTAGAACGCTTTAAGAAAAAATGGGGAATTCCTGGTCATGTACTTTGGATGACCGCACATGGCATTGACTATTCACCCGTTACAACCGAATCCCATGACAGGCAAAAAGCTATTGGTCATGGCATGACACTGCCCAGAGATTATGACAATAAAACCGATATTAAAGTCGTTTTATTAGAGCTTTGTGAAGAAGTGTGCAGGAGAGCTCGGTCAAGAGGGGTACTTGGAGAGACCGTCAGCCTAAGCGTTTCCGGTGCTAGCTATAACATACCCCAGGGCTTTCATAGGCAATTAAAAATGGAGCAAGCAACAAATCTGACGCTTGAACTTTTTCATGCCGCCTGTCAGCTCCTCGAAAGATTTTGGCACGAATATCCGATTCGCCGCTTAGCTGTTTCCCTTTCAACACTCTCGAGTGACCAAGAAATTCAATTAAATTTATTTGAACAAAACCGCGATCAATTACTAAAACTTGAATCCACAATGGATACGATTAATTCTCGTTTTGGCAAAACTACGCTCATGCGGGCTACCTCACTGCTCTCTGCTAGCCAAGCAAAAGACCGTGCCGCAAAAATTGGAGGTCACTACCGATGAATGAACATTTAAAACGAGGAAATTTACTTTGGGAAGGAAGTCGAATGTTTCTTCCTGAGCATAAAGAAGCCTTACTTAAACAAAAAGAGGAAGAGCAAAAAGTCCCAAAGCCTGAGTTGGATGAACAAGCCTTTCAGGAAATTGGGCTCGTCATTTTAGATGCTCTCAACCATACACTCCCTGTCCGCATTGATTATTGGACACTAGGAAACATCAAACAGGCTGGGGGCTTAGTCGACCGTGTCAATCAAAGGGAGCAGCAAATTCACCTTGAAACAGCTAACGGTTCGCTCACACTAAATTTTAGTGATTTAATTAATGCGGAGCTGCTTTAGTTAAATCGCCGCTTTTGAGGAGTGCTCTTGGAGAGCGAATAGCAAGAGGAGGGGATTGATGACCGATTTGGATTTCCCCAACTCATAACACCACTTCACCGTCATTCAACCTTCTTGCACTTCCTCATTTTAAAGTGGCAAATTACCGTGCTTCCTATTAGGTCGTGATTCTTCTTTTCCTCGAAGCATTTGCAAAGCTTCTCTTAATTTCTTCCTTGTTTCGCGAGGGTCAATGACATCATCAACCATTCCATAAGCGGCCGCAATATAAGGGTTAGCAAACTGTTCTCGATATTCAGTTATTTTATTTCTCCGTGTTTGCTCTCGGTTCTCACTTTGTTCAATTTCTTTTGCAAAAATAATATTCGCTGCTGCTTCTGGCCCCATCACCGCAATTTCAGCATTTGGCCAAGCATAAACAAGGTCAGCCCCAATTGCTTTTGAATTTAACGCCACATAAGCACCACCAAAAGCTTTTCGCAAAATCACTGTAATCTTAGGCACTGTGGCTTCAGAATAGGCATACAAAATCTTTGCTCCGTGCCGAATAATTCCACTCTGCTCTTGGCTAGCACCAGGAAAGAAACCACTGACATCCTCAAACGTAATTACTGGAATATTAAAAGAATCACAAAAGCGAACAAAGCGAGACAATTTATCGGAAGCATTAATATCAAGCCCCCCTGCCATCACTTTTGGTTGATTGGCAACGAGCCCAACACTATGTCCAGCAATACGAGCGAAACCAATAACAATATTTTTAGCAAACTTTGCATGAACTTCTAGAAAGTCTGCGTTATCAACGATTGCTTCGATCACCTTTCGTACATCATAAACCTTCGTCGCCTCCGTTGGCACAAGTTCAAGTAAATGTTCACACCAATCATCCCCCTCGTCATTTTCAATAATAGGGGCTTTTTCCAAATAACTTTGCGGCAAAAAGGGTAAGAGCCGACGAACTTCCTCAAGCAAGGCTGATTCCGATTTTTCAGTAAAGTGGGCACAACCACTCATACTAGCGTGCATCTTCGCCCCACCTAACTCCTCAGCAGAGATTTGTTCACCTGTTACCGTTTCAATCACTTTAGGACCCGTAATAAACATTTGACTCGTCTCCTCAACCATAAAGACAAAATCCGTCAAAGCAGGTGAATAAACCGCCCCACCGGCACAAGAACCAAGAATAACGGAAATTTGTGGAATCACCCCCGAGTAAATCGAATTTCGATAAAAAAGTTGACCGTAACCATCTAAGGAGGCTACTCCTTCTTGAATCCTCGCTCCACCTGAATCATTTAATCCAATAATCGGTGCTTTCGCTTTAACAGCTAAGTCCATCAATCGAGCGATTTTTAATGCATGCATTTCTCCTAAAGCCCCACCAAATACCGTAAAATCTTGGGAGAAGACATAGACGAGACGACCAGCAATTTCACCATACCCCGTTACGACCCCATCCCCTGGTGCTTCGGTTTTCTCCATCCCAAACTGAGTGGAGCGATGTTGGATAAAAGCATTTAATTCGACAAACGAACCCGAGTCTAATAACAACTCAATGCGCTCCCTAGCTGTCCATTTTCCACGCGAATGCTGAGCATGAATTCGCTCCTCGCCTCCCCCAAGCTCAATCTTCTGTTTACGTGACATTAGGTCATGTAATTTGTCATACTCATTCTTCATAGGCTTCACCACCTTATCGCAAAATGAAAACTCACCCAAAACGAATAAGAAAAAAGCCCCTATTTATGATCAGGAGCTGGCTCACAAAGTTCAATCAATACACCGTGAGTTAATTTCGGATCAAGAAAATGAATGAATTGTCCCCCTGCCCCGAGTTTAGGCCCATCTCCAATCACTCGAATCCCTTTCTCTTCCATAAAAACAAAATCTTCTTCCATATTCTTGGATTTAAAGGCTAGATGATGAATCCCTTCTCCCCTCTTTTTAATAAACGAAGCAATAGGACTATCTGGAGACGTTGCTTGTAACAATTCAAGTTTGCACCCGCCAAGCTCAAAAAAAGCAATTCGGACCTTTTCACGCTCAACTGTTTCAAAACCAAGAAACGGCAACCGAAGAATCTCTTTATAAAAGACTAACGATTTCTCTAAATCACTAACAGCTATCCCGATATGG
Source organism: Alkalihalobacillus alcalophilus ATCC 27647 = CGMCC 1.3604 (assembly GCF_000292245.2). Lineage (GTDB taxonomy): Bacteria > Bacillota > Bacilli > Bacillales > Bacillaceae_D > Alkalihalobacillus > Alkalihalobacillus alcalophilus. Next base: position 6,593 of record NZ_ALPT02000126.1, read on the forward strand.
TCTAGCTGACGAACACTACGGTCTAACATCTACTTCTTCCTTCCTTCATCCCTCTACTAAAAAACAATTATCCCTTTATTCATAACGGCTTAATCCGAAAAAGAGATTGTTTCTGCTTTACAAATTGACCATTATCACTTTTAATGTATTTTGTGCTTTCTTATTAGTCTGTCTTTCTTCTATTTTTTTATTAAACTTAGCATTTCTTACCTGAAGCTCAGATTCACCAACTATAGACCTGCCATTCTGCCGTTTTAATTGAAGTTTTGATTCCCCTTTTACCGTTTCAATTTCTAATTCTTCAAGAGAAGAAGCTTCAAACCATTTGATAATCTCCCTGATTTCATAAAGTTTCAAGGAATCTCCTCCTCTTTAAGTTCCTTCACCAGTAAAAGAGGCTGACCATACTCAATAATCTCCCCATCTTGAACAAGCCATTCGACCACAACACCAGCCATCGGCGTTTTCATTTCTTGGCTTAATCTCAAGGCTTCCACCTGACAAACAGCGATTTTTTGTCCTACTTGAATCACATCGCCCACTTGTATACATGGATTAAAAAAACGACCAACAAATAAGGAATCAACACAGTTTACATTTGAAACAATAGCCACCTCACCAGCATTGTTTAAGCCATCTTTTCGCTTCACCTCCTCCTTAGGTGGGCTCGGTTTCTTCAAATAAAAACGAACCCCATTATTCACAAACGTTAATTCATTGACAGAGGAACGACTCAGCAACCGGATTAATTCTCTTAATTCGACCATATTGAGCAATTAACAATCCCTCCTTAGAATAAAAAGCGCAGTCCGTTCGTCCAGAAGCGAGAAAAAATAAGAACAGCTGATGAAGACGCTTTTTGTCTTCATTCAGATGGGCGATTTTTCTCGAGCTTCTAACGGACGTAGCTAGATTGAATAAAAAACGCAGTCCGTTCGTCCAGAAGCGAGAAAAAATACTGGGCGACTGTTGAAGACGCTTTTTGTCTTCATAAAGACGAACCGATTTTTCTCGAGCTTCTAACGGACGTAGCTAGATTGAATAAAAAGCGCAGTCCGTTCGTCCAGAAGCGAGAAAAAATAAGAACAGCTGATGAAGATGCTTTTTGTCTTCATTCAGATGGGCGATTTTTCTCGAGCTTCTAACGGACATAGCTAGATTAAATAAACAAAACTCCTCACAAGTTCAAATGCACCTCGTTCCAAAAATATGCAAATTTCAGACGTGATATGACAGCAAAAAGGAAGGGACAAACTAGAAAATTGTAAAATTCACCTTGCTTGGGGCAGGGGATTCCCCTGTGAGTCGGATTCGTACCTTAATTTAGCTAGATCGTGATTTTTATTACTTATTCGTGATTATTCGCACCGTAATTTAGCCAGCACGGCTTTTTCATTACCTATCTTCCATTTTTCGCACCGTAATTTAGACAGTTCACCTTTTTCATTACCTATCATCCATTTTTCGCACCGTAATTCCGACTGTTCACCTTTTTCATTACCTATCCACGATTATTCGTAAACACGTATTCAAACCACGTATATAATCCACCAGCACCTCCTGGTACGATAGATTTATCAAATGAAGGAAGTGTGCTGGTTATCTCTTCAACAGCCAAAAGCGAATGGAATTGATTTTTATCAGTATCTCGTGAAACTACTGACGGACATGCCGAACCTTAATATTTATCAAAAGCCGGAACACGTAACCATCTACTTATATGCCTTGCTCTCGGAAGATTTGTAGTTTTGAAATAAAGTCGTACCGCTTGTAAAAAAGATGTATTGTTTAAAAAAAGTTATACCA
>NZ_ALPT02000127.1 GCF_000292245.2 Alkalihalobacillus alcalophilus ATCC 27647 = CGMCC 1.3604
ACCAATAGATGATTCCGTTTTCTTCAAGGGCTGTACGTCTGTTTTGACTACAATGGATACAAAGAACTTTCCGCTTGGATTTCGTCTGACTGTAGCGCTCAGAATACGTCCTTCAACCTTACGACTTTTGGCCAAGCGAACATACCCTAGTTTCGGCAATTTGATTTTGTTGTCTACTATGGCAATGTTGCTATTTGTTTCTTTCGTGGTGTAGGATTGTACCTGATTCTTTTTTGATTTGAAGCGTGGCGCTTTATTTTGTTTCTTGAAGAATCGAGTATAGGAATCAGCAAGGTTTTTCAGGGAGGATTGAAGGGCAATGCTATCCACTTCTTTTAGCCATACGAATTCCTTTTTTAGTTGGGTTAATTCAGCCGAACAAGCATTGTAAGTTAATCCTTTGCCTGTTTCTTGGTAGGTATCGTTCCATTGCCCTAAAAAGCGATTAAAGACAAAACGAGAACAGCCGATGGTTTTAGCAATGAAGATTTCCTGTTCTTTGCTTGGATAGAGACGAAATTTGTACGCTTTGTTGATGAGCATTGTTTTCACCCCACCAATAGGAATGTATGTTCTTATTATACCCTAACAAGAATCTCTTTGGCTACCGCCAACCGCCATTCATCTCCCCCTTATCGTTGGGCTTCTCCCTTCACACGATTGAAGAGGGAGTCTTCTGTCGGGAAATGATAAAGTAGTTTTGAGTAGGTTAACTTGGATGAGGGTCTTTGTACCAGTATGTGTAAAAAAAGTGGTGTACCTGGAGGAAAAAAATTTAGGAGCAAATGTATTGGTGGATTCAATCTTATGCGATGCAAATAGGCGGGCGACTTCACTTACCTCCTTTCTATTAAAAGCTTAATTATATATACGTCATAAAACGATAAAATCCTCCTCCCCTTATATAAAAAAATGAACTTTTTTAAACTTACGAAAAACCTTACATTTTTGAGAGTTTCCAAATAGAGAATCAATCACACGTCTAACAAATAACAAAAAAGCCACCCTCATCAGAAAATGTTTGGGCAGCCTCCAATACTTAAACTGAATGTAACGAATTAGATTACTTAAGCTCTAGAAACACTGGACAATGGTCACTTCCAAGAATCTCGTTATGGATCTCCGCTTTTTTAATAGAGTTCGTTAATTCGTTAGAAACGATAAAATAGTCAATTCTCCAGCCAATGTTGCGCTCCCGAACTTTATTCATATAAGACCACCAACTATATTTATCAGTAGTTTCTGGATACAGATAACGAAAACTATCTGTAAAGCCACTCGACAATAGAGTTGTCATCTTCCCTCTTTCTTCCTGTGTAAACCCTGAATTTCCATGATTGGATTTAGCATTTTTTAAATCGATTTCTGTATGAGCTACGTTTAAGTCTCCACATAAAATAACCGGCTTTTTTTCCTCAAGGTTTTTCAAATAAGCTAAAAAGTGCTCTTCCCAACTTAAACGATAAGGAAGTCGTGATAAGTCACGTTTTGAATTTGGAGTATAGCAGGTAACTAAATAAAATTTTGAATATTCTAACGCAATGACACGACCTTCTTGATCAATTAAATCTTCACCAATCCCATATTGCACAGACAAAGGTGTATGTTTTGTAAAAATAGCTGTCCCTGAGTAGCCTTTTCTCTCGGCGTCATTCCAATATTGCTCATACCCGTCTAACTGTAATTCGATTTGACCTTTTTGACATTTTGTTTCTTGAATCGCAAAAAAGTCAGCGTCTACTTGATGAAAATAATCTAAAAAACCTTTTTTAACACAAGCTCTTATTCCGTTCACATTCCACGATACAAATTTCACACAAACTCTCTCCCATCTGTTCTTTCACATTCAACTATTATAGCTAGTATAATGCAAAAGTATCAAGGAGAAAGCTTATTCCACTTCACACCATGTGAGAATAAGATCAACAAACACTTTGCTCGCTTCGATGATCGCCTCAAGTTCAATCGCTTCATCTGGATGGTGGGCAAGCTCGGTTGTTCCTGGACCATAAACAACAGTTGGGATATCGCCAACTTGACTTAAGAGCCCCGCATCTGTTCCCCATGGAGCCGCTTCTAGCCGAGCTGATTTCCCAGAAATCTTTTTAATACTTGTTTTAAATTGCTCTAAAAATGGGTCTTCTAAAGTAATACTGCCCGGCATCCACCTTGCCCCAAACCATTCAATCGAAACCGGATGGTCTTTAAACCATGAATCCATAAACATCGATGACGATAACATTCGCTCAAATTCCTCTTTTGCTTCTTCCATTGTTTCATCAAAGGATACCCCATACCGACCTTCTATCATCACCTCATCTGGTACAGAAGACGGCCAGTCACCGCCATTCATTTTACCGATATTAATCGGGATTGGAATCGGAATGTTTTGATACAAAGGATGATTGATACGCTCATTTCGTAATGTTTCAAGTTTTTTTAATTGTTCGATGACCGCAATCGCTTTGTCAATTGCTGAGACTCCTTCATAACGCGTGCCTCCATGAGCCGCTCTCCCGGTTACTTTAATGCGGAACCACATCGAACCTTGCTGTAATGGAAATACTTTTAGCTTTGTTGGTTCAGGAATGACTGCAGCATCTGCTTGATATCCTCGTAAAATGGCGGCTAAAGTCCCTGCACCACCACATTCTTCATCAATGACACTTTGAAAGATCACATCGCCTTTTAATTTGACCTTCATTTCCTGAACGACTTTTAAAGCAAGCAATAAAGAAATCGTTCCACCTTTCATATCAGTTGCTCCACGTCCACTAATGGAGTGTCCGTTATTGATAGCCATAAAAGGGGGCTGAGACCATTGCTTTAAATCACCAGCAGGGACCACATCAATATGTCCATTTAATAAAAGCGAGCGACCACCACCTGTCCCCTTCCATACCCCGACCAAATTAGGACTCCCATTAAAAGTTTGACGAGCGGATAAATAGGCAGAATGTTCCTTCAATTTATCTAAGTCTGGTTCAAAAATATCAATTTCCATTTGCAAGTCTTCTAGTATTTTTTTTAAATACAATTGGGCTTCTAATTCATGTCCATATGTCGATTCAAAGTTTATGAGCTGGCAAAGGTGATGAAAATACTCATCTTTATATCGCTCTATTAATTTCTCCACCTTTTTTTTGTCTTCAGATGTCATCTTTCTCAACTCCTATAACAGGATTTCGTTACATGAAGTGTCGCCTCGGTTGATAATAGAACATCCTCAAGTGTAAATGGTTCAATAATTTCTTTTAAAAATAAGCCATGGGCTGTTACTTCAATAACGGCTCTTTCGGTTATAATCATATGAACACATTGTTTAGCTGTTAAAGGTAACGTACAGTTTTGGACGATTTTTGCTTTTCCATCCTTATTCGTATGGCTCATTAAAACAATCACTTTTTTCGCCTTTTGAGCAAGTTCAATCGCTCCACCAATTCCAGGAACCATTTTTTTTGGCACAATCCAATTAGCTAAATCGCCTTGTTCGCTCACTTCAAGAGCTCCTAAAATCGCTAAATCAATTTGTCCAGCACGAATCATGGCAAAAGCAGTCGCACTATCAAAATACGAGGCACCCTTTATAAGGGTTACCGGGATCCCCCCTGCATTACAAATCATCGGATCTTCTTTTCCTAGATCAGGTTTGACGCCCATCCCTAAAAGACCGTTCTCAGCCTGTAAAAAAACAAACTTCTCTTTTTTAATAAAATTGGCAACGAGCGAAGGAATCCCGATGCCGAGATTGACGACCATACCCGTTTCAATTTCTTGCTCAGCTCTTTTAGCCATCAATTCTTTATCTCTTATTCCCAAGCCAATTTCCAATCGACCCCCTTACTTTGAATCAAATAATCAACAAAAAGACCTGGCGTAATAATTTCTTCAGGATTCAGTTCACCTATTTCAACGATTTCTTCTACTTCTACGATTGTTGTCGTTGCAGCCATGGCCATGAGCGGTGCTGTATTTCTTGCGGTTGCTTCATACATTAAGTTGCCAAAACGATCGGCTTTTTTCGCATAGATAAGGGCAAGATCAGCCTTTAACGCTGGTTCAATATAAAAGCTTTTCCCTTGCCAATTTACTTCCTCCTTCGTTAAATTTAATGCTTCCGCATACGTAATATCACTTAAAATCGCCGGAATTCCCGCCCCACCAGCCCGGATTCGCTCCATTAATATTCCTTGTGGGCAAAATTCTACTTCTAGTTCACCAGAAATCATCTTTTTTCCAGCTAGCGGATTCGAGCCTATATGTGAGGTAATTAGTTTTTTTATTTTCTTATTAGCAATAACAGGACCAATTCCAATCGTTGGAAAGGCAGCATCATTACCAATCAAGGTGACATGTTCTAAATTGACTTCTAACAGTTCTTTTATTAATAACGGGGGATTGCCGATGCCACCGAAACCACTATACATGATCGTTAATTCCCCATTAAAAAATGAACGTATCGAATGGAGCGTCGTTTCTTTATCCACCCCCTCCAGCCTCCTTTAATATAAAGCGAAGTCCGTTTGGTCAGAAGTGAGAATATCAAGGATCAACGCTAAGTTCGCGCCATCCTGCCGCAACGCCTTGTACCCACATCCTGTGGGCACAGGGCGGTCGTTGAAGACGCTTTTTGTCTTCATAAAGACGACCGATTTTTCTCGAGCTTCTAACGGACGTAGCTAGATTGATTAAAAAGCGGAGTCCGTTTGCCCAGAAGCGAGAAAAAATACAGGGCGGTCGTTGAAGACGCTTTTTGTCTTCATAAGGACGAACCGATTTTTCTCGAGCTTCTAACGGACGTAGCTAGACTTCTTTTAATTCCTCCTCTAAACGAGTAAAAGAGCTTTGCAATTTAGCAAGCAGTACATGCATTTCAGCGTACGTAATCGTATAAGGAGGGGCGATTAAAAAAGCATCGCCCTGTACTCCATCTCCTGCGCTTGCCGGATATAATAATAAACCTTCATGCTCTGCTATCTCTATTAGCTTTTCTACGACTTTCATTTTGCGTGGAAACATTTCTTTTTTCGTTTTGATTGAACAAGCTCCACGCCAATTAATAGCCCTAAACCTCGTATATCGCCTATCATCTTATACCTTTCTGCTAAATATTTAAGTTGTTTTTTTAAATAAATTCCTTTCTTTTTCACTTTTTCCGTTAGATTTGCGTCCTCATTATATTGCAATACAGCTAAAGCAGTTGCGCAGGCAAACGGATTAGCACTGTGGGTGTGTCCACTCATGATCAATTTTGAATTGCTTCTAATCGTTTTATATATTTTTTCGTGAATGGACGCGGCTGCTATCGTAGCATAACCAGCAGCAAGACCTTTACCTAATGTAATAATATCAGGTTGAACTCGCCAATGTTCACAGGCTAAAAAGGTTCCTGTCCGTCCAGCACCGGTCATCACTTCATCGGCTATAAATAAAATATCGTTCTTTTGACAAATCTCACTTATTTTTTCGTAATACCCTTTCGGTGGTGTAATGGCGGCTCCGGCGGCTCCAACGATTGGCTCTGCAATAAAAGCGGCAATTTGCTCCGCACCGATTCGGTTAATAGCCGTCTCTAGTTCTGTAGCACATTTGAGTTGACAGGTTGGATAGCTCATTTGATACGGACAGCGATAACAATAAGGTGCTTCGATTTGGGGGTATTTTTCAAGCAAAGGGGCAAATCTCTCTCTTCTTTTAATATGTCCTGACATCGATAGAGCCCCGAGTGTAATGCCATGATAACTAAACCATCTTGATAAAATAAACGTTTTGCTTGGACGCTTTTGATCTTGCCAGTATTGTATAGCGATTTTTAAAGCCGTCTCAGTCGCCTCTGAACCACTATTGACAAAAAAAGTATAATAATCTACATCTAGATTAATTTTTTCATTCAGCTTCGTCGCTAATTTTTCAGCAGGCTCTGTTGTAAATTGGGAACGATATACAAAACTAACCTTTTTGGCTTGTTCAAGCATCGCCCGACGAATAGTCGATACACCGTGACCTAATGAAGTCGTCACAGCTCCAGACGAGGCGTCCAAATAAGATTTTCCGTTTTGATCGTATAAAAAAACACCCCGCCCATGTGTAATTTGTTGATAGTTTTTATCAAAATCAGGCTTAATTAAAAAGGACTCACTCATAACACTCAGTCACCCCCTCATTAAACTGTACATCACCTTATTCAACAAAGTTAAAAACGAAAATAATTTCGTTTTAATAATCGTGGAATTTCCATTAGTTCTGTAAAGGTAATTTGATTAGGGACGAGATCGGTATTTATTAATAATAATTGGTCTTCAATTTTTTCGACCGTTTCATCAAGTTGATAAAGCATCGAACAGGCTCCGCATTGCAAACTTGGTGTCTGTTGAATTTCGATCGCACGTAAACCACTTGGAAGCTCCCAATAAACAGGAGCCTTTATTTCTTCTGCTGCCTTCTTTTCACACCAGACACATTTAAGCATCTTTTGACTCCTTTTTTTCAGCCTTTTTTTGCTCCGCTTGATACTTTTTCTCTTTCAATTTCTCACGAAGCTCTCGTTTATCTTTTAGAGACGAATGGGTCGGATCCGTAACAAAGCGTTCTCTTCTTTGCATTCGCTCTAAAGACTCCGGCGTCATACTCGTCTTTTGATCTGATAAAAGCTCAAGCACTCCCGACTTCTTCTCTTCTTGTTCGGTCATTGGATAAATATCATTAAAGTAATCATCAGCACGACCAGCCACATAATGTTCTGGTTCAGGATAGGAAGTAATCACCCCTTCAAAGTTGCGTAGGACGACTTTATCTGGACTTTGTGAAAGAAGATAATTCGGTTGAAGGGTAATTTTTCCGCCACCACCAGGACTATCGACAACAAAACTCGGCACCGCATAGCCCGAAGTATGCCCTCTTAAACCTTCAATAATTTCTAAACCTTTTGAAATCGGAGCTCGAAAATGACCAATTCCTTCAGACAGATCACATTGATAAATATAATAAGGTCGCACTCTCATTTTCACTAAGTCATGCATGAGTTTTTTCATAATCCGGACGCTATCATTGATACCCGCTAAAATAACGGCTTGATTTCCAACTGGAACACCCGCATTGACTAATCTTTCACAGGCTTCTTTTGCTTCCTCTGTGATCTCAATCGACGTATTAAAATGAGTATTTAACCAAACTGGGTGGTATTTCTTTAAAATATTACAGAGATTATCAGTGATTCTTTGTGGGAACACGACTGGTGCTCTTGTGCCAATTCGAATAATTTCTACGTGGTCAATTTCACGCAAATTTTTCAAAATATATTCTAAAATTGTGTCATTAATTAATAAGCCATCTCCTCCAGAAATTAAAACGTCACGTACTGCTGGTGTCTCGCGAATATAGCCAATCGCTTCATCTAACTGTTTTTTCGGCACTCCCATTCCAATTTGGCCAGAAAACCTTCTGCGCGTACAGTAGCGACAATACATGGAGCATTGATTAGTTACAAGAAATAAAACACGGTCGGGATAACGATGGGTTAATCCAGGGACAGGGGAATCTTCATCCTCCTCTAAAGGATCTTCTAAATCATATTTTGTTTTATGAAGCTCTGAATCGATTGGAACGGATTGTTGACGAATCGGACAGGTTGGATCTGTTGGGTTCATTAATGATGCGTAGTATGGAGTAATATTCAGCGGGATGGTTTTTGTCGCGATTTTGACCCCTGATTCTTCTTCAGGCGTTAAATCAATGACTTTTTTCAAATCATCTAGCGTACGAATTGTATGAGTTAATTGCCAAAGCCAATCATTCCACTCAGCCTCAGTCACATCTTTCCATAATTCTATCTCTTTCCAATGTCTTTCTGGTTGATAAACAAATGATTTCATAATCATATT
>NZ_ALPT02000128.1 GCF_000292245.2 Alkalihalobacillus alcalophilus ATCC 27647 = CGMCC 1.3604
TAAAGGGAATCAAAGGCCCCCAATGATTCCAAAAGCAAATGAATAAAAGCCGCAAAGGGAATCAAAGGCCGCCAATGGAACCCGAAGCCATGAATTAAAGCCGCAAAGGGAATCAAAGCCTCGCAATGAGTCCCAAAGCCATCGAATCAAAGCTCAAAAGGGAATCACATGAACCCAATCAATCCGTTTATCTAACGCTTTACTACGTTAATCGGATCTTATTTACAATAATGAAGTCGGGGTGTATACTACGCAAGGATTCTATTGAAAATAGACATACTAACAATAGAAGAATGGTGTAAGGGAGGCTTTTTTGGAGATGAGTAAGAGGAGAGAAGTAAAACAAAGAGGGAAGATTTGGGATTTTTTCTTTGTTTATGGTCATATACTGCTTGGTTCGGCAATTGTGGCAATTTCATTTAATTTATTTTTGCTGCCGAATAAGATTGCTTCTGGTGGTGTTAGTGGTTTAAGTACGATTTTAAATTATGTTTTTGGATTTGAGCCGGCTTATACACAGTGGGCCTTTAACATACCTTTGTTTATTTTAGGGCTTATTTTATTAGGTGGACTTAAATATGGAGCGAAGACAATAGTAGGAACGGTTTTTTTACCTTTTGTTGTTTTATTAACTCGAGATTGGTCGGTTGGTTTTGAGGATCCGTTACTTGGGGCACTCTTTGGCGGAATCGGTGTAGGTTTAGGATTAGGAATTGTTTTCCGAGCAAATGCTAGTACAGGAGGAACCGATTTAGCGGCACAAATCATTCAGAAGTTTACGGGAATCAGTATTGGAACAGCTGTTTTTCTAATGGATGGTTTAATTGTAATCACATCTGCTGTTGCTTTTGGGCTTGAATTAGCACTTTATGCGTTAATTTCATTATTTGTTACAGGAAAGACGATTGATATTGTGCAAATGGGGGTAGGATATGCAAAGATAGCTTTAATTATCTCAGACCATCAAGACGAAGTGAAAAATGGCATTTTGAAAGAAGTGGATAGAGGGGTGACGAAGCTGAGTGGACATGGTGGATACACAAATCAGGAAAGAGATGTCTTGATGTGTGTAGTCAATCAGGGCGAGGTCACAAAATTGAAACAAATAGTCAAAACCATTGATCCAAATGCGTTTGTTGTTGTTACGAACGCAACCGAGGTGCTTGGTGAAGGATTCAATCGCACGAATTAATTGAGAGATTGAGCTATACTAAAAACATCTTGTAGTAAAGGAGGGAAAAAAATGAAAAAATTTCTTATAGCTCTTGGGCTAGTTGTTGCTTTAACTGCCTGTGGTGGTGCAACTGATGAAAATGTAGCTCCTGAGGAAGATGCAGGGACAGAAGCTCCAGCTGATGAGGAAGTAGATAGCGGAGCAGAAGGTACTGTGGATGCAGATGCAGCAAGAGGAACTTATGAGCAAAGCTGTATTGGGTGTCATGGTGGCGACTTAGCAGGTGGTGCTGGTCCTGGTTTAGTTGGGACAGGCTATTCACCTGATGAAATTTTAACCATCATCCAAGAAGGGAAAGGAACTATGCCAGGCTTCCCGAACATTCCCGACAACGAAGCTGAAAACTTAGCGATCTGGATTTCAGAACAATAATGATTAGATAAGACCGTTTCCTTCTATAATCTATGTAGAGGTGAGGCGGTTTTTTTTTGTGAGGTGAACCTTGATTGGGTGTCACTAATTCGCCATATATCGCCCCTAAAAAAGACCTATACATATCACAAGAAATAGAAGTGACTTTTTAATGAGAATAGTCTGTTAGTCCTTGAGTCAATGAAAGGTAGAAATGGGGATTCATGACCGTTTTGTGTTCATTTTGACCTAATGATCCTTTGCTCAAACTACTCAATTGGGAGCATTTTTATAAGTATACTGATTTTTTTGTGAACATATTGAGAGTAACTGCTGACTCAATTGTATTCGTTTTCAAAAGGTGGATTGAAATGAAATTGTAATAAAAATCCTAAGTCATGAGTTTTTAAATAGTGTTATAATGGATAAGCAGTATGACAAATGATTTCAAAAAGGTTGTGATTATTACATATTTCAACATTCGAAAATAGGGGAAAAATGACGTAAAATAAGCGTTCGCAGTCTAAAAGGAGAGTTAATAAAAAAGGAATTAGGACGCAAGGAAGTGATAATATGCCAATGATTAAAATGAAAGACGTTTGGAAAACTTATCCAAATAATGTTAAAGCCATTAACGGTATTAACATTTCTATAGATAAAGGTGAATTTGTATATGTAGTCGGACCAAGTGGGGCAGGAAAGTCGACTTTTATAAAAATGATGTATCGGGAGGAAAAGCCTTCAAAAGGGGAAATCTTCATTGGAGATACAAATATTGGCAAAGTAAAAGAAAGACAAGTCCCATATATAAGAAGGAAAATAGGAGTAGTGTTCCAGGACTTTCGTCTATTACAGCAATTGACAGTGTATGAAAATATCGCTTATGCACTAGAAGTAATTGAAGAAAGCAGGGATGTCATTAAAAGAAAAGTGATGGATGTCCTTGATATTGTTCAATTAAAAATAAAGCACGTTCTTATCCATCTGAATTGTCTGGTGGAGAGCAGCAACGTGTGGCGATTGCACGTGCAATTGTAAATAGTCCTGAATTATTAATTGCAGATGAGCCAACGGGGAACTTAGATCCAGATACAGCATGGGAAATAATGGATATATTAGATGACATTAATCATCGTGGAACAACGATTATTATGGCTACGCATAACAAGGATATCGTAAATACGATTAAAAAACGCGTGATTGCGATTGAGTCTGGTCGAATTGTTCGTGATGAAGTAAGGGGGAACTACGGTTATGAAACTTAGAACCCTCGGAAGGCATGCAAAAGAAGGGACAAAGAACTTAGCTCGTAATGGATGGATGACTTTTGCATCAATTAGTGCCGTTACGATTATGTTATTTGTCGTTGGTGTGTTTTTCTTATTGATTTTAAATATTAACCACATTACTTCTTCTGTGGAGGATAATGTTGAAGTCCGAGTTCATATTGAGCTAACGGCAACGGAAGAAAATCAGGACGAGTTAAAAGAAGAAATAGAGGCACTCAATCATGTTGAATCTGTAACCTTTGTCGATAGAGAAGAAGGACTTAATCAATTGATTGATAGTATGGACAGTGGAGCCGTATTTGAATCGTTACGTGAAGAAAATCCTTTAAATGATGTGTTTGTTGTGCGAGCAGAAACTCCACAATTGACGGAGCCAGTTGCTCTTCAAATTCAAGGTTTAACTCATGTTGAAAGTGTCAATTACGGTGAAGATATTATTGAGAACCTATTTACAGTGACTAATTTTATTCGTGTGATCGGTGCTGTTCTTGTAGTGGGTATGTTATTTACAGCGATTTTCTTGATCGCAAATACTATTAAACTAACAATTGTGGCAAGAAAACGAGAAATTAGAATTATGAAACTAGTTGGAGCTACAAACGGATTTATTAGATGGCCATTCTTTGTAGAAGGGTTGTTACTTGGTATCATCGGAGCGTTAATTCCTGTATTGGTGATTGGTTTTGGGTACAATTATATTTTCCAAAATTATGATACGAATTTCCAAGTGATGAATTTCTCCTTATTAGAACCATCAGCCTTCCTGTGGCAAATTGCTGTGATCATTATCGGGGTCGGAGCGGTTGTCGGAGTATGGGGAAGTTTAATGTCTGTTCGTAAGTTCTTAAAAGTATAAAGCTGACTCGGTAAAACGAAAGGACCTCGTGTATAGAGAGAATAAAGATTTAGGAGGAACGGTTGAATGAAAAGAAAGCTTTTAAATTTGACGGTTGCATCAGCTGTAGCCGTCTCTGCTTTGGCAGGACAAGCATATTTTGCTCCTACTGCCAACGCAAATGAAGAGATCAAAAGTCAAATCTCTGAAGTGGAAGAGGAAAGAAATAAAAGACAAAATGAGGTATCTGAAAAAGAGGCCGAATTAAAAGAAATAGAAGCGGAAATCAGCGGTTTAAATGATGAGCTGGAAGAGATTGATCAAAAAACGGCTAATACAAACAAAAAAATAAGTGACAAACAAAATGAAATCTTTGAAGTTGAGGCTGAAATTGCCGCTTTAAAAGAAGAGATTCAAATATTAGAAGAGCGTATTGCTGAACGCGATGAGCTATTAAAAGAAAGAGCAAAAACGATGTATCAAAGAGGGGATGTAAATATCCTTGAAGTGGTTTTAGGAGCCAATAGTTTTGGGGATCTGTTAGATCGAATGACCGCTTTAACTTTAGTTGCTCAACAAGACCGTAATATTTTAGATGCTCATATCGCTGACCAAGAAGCTCTTGAAAAATCAAAAGCAGCTGTTGAAGAAAACTTAAAGACATTAGAAGGTCATTTAAGTGAACTAGAAGCTTTAAAAGCAGAGCTAGCTGAACAACGTGCCGAAAAAGATCGTTTATTAGATCAAATGGAAAACAAACATGATGATGTACATAATCACTTACTTGACATTGAAGAAGAAGAACAAATTTTAAAAGCGCAAGAAGCGGCTTTGAAACAACAGTTAAAAGAGTGGGAAGCTGAACAAGCTCGTAAGGCAAAAGAAGCCCGTAAAGCAGAAGAAGCTCGTAAAGCCGAGGAAGAACGCCAAAAAAGAGAAGCTGAACAAACCGCAGCGGCTAGCTCAACTCCAAGTTCAAGTGGGAGTCAGAGCTCGAGTGGAAATTCAGGTAGTTCAGGTAGCGGCTCAGGCTCAAGTGGTCGCTCTAATACGGTAAGCCCTCCGCCGGCAGAATCAGGGACAATCTTTATGAGACCTGCAACAGGAACGTTAACATCTACATATGGTTACCGTGGTTCATTTGGTCCAGGTGGCTCATTCGGTGGAAGTATGCACCACGGTATTGATATCGGGAAAAACGGTCGTACTGGAGATGTTCCAATTGTAGCAGCGGAAGCAGGACAAGTCATAACGGCTCAGTATTCAAATAGTTACGGAAACTACGTGATGATTAGTCATATTGTCGATGGTCGTCAAATCACTACTCTTTACGCACACTTAGAGCGTATGGATGTGAGTGTAGGGAGCACAGTCTCACGTGGACAGCAAATTGGTTTGATGGGGAATACAGGTAACTCGACAGGACCTCACCTTCATTTTGAAGTACATGAAGGTGGATGGAATCAAGCAAAATCTAATTCTGTTAATCCACTGAATTATATTCCAAGATAAGTAGAGTCTAAAACCTTATAGCCTTTGGCTATAAGGTTTTTTTATCATAAGATTAGATTTTTATTCGTAAGACTACGGTATATAGCATGAAAATTTTTCTTGGGGATTTTGATGGGATTCTTTTTGACTTCACTTGTGGCTTTGTCTAAAATGGTGGGAAAGGAAAACAACATATTATCGTGAGCGATTACATATGATAAACTGTTAATATAGGACAAACTTAGGTGTAAAGAATCGGCTATAAGTCGTTGTAATTTCATTTGTTGATTATAAATTAGGAGTGGTCATGTGGGCAACAAGCGTTGGTTTTATTTACTAATAGGAATTGTGTTAGCAATTGGGGCGGTTAGTATTTTTACGCTTGATTCACCTCAATTAAGCAATACAAAAGAAGTCGCTAGTACAGTCGATAGTAGCGGGGGAACACAGGAAGTAGTCGAATTATCGGATCAAGAGTTATTAGAGAAATTTGCTCTAGCTTTACAAATTATTGAGGATCAATATATTGATGAAGTGGACCAGACAGAACTTGTTGAAGGGGCCATTAAAGGGATGCTTGAAACTTTAGAGGACCCTTATTCGGACTATATGGATCAAGAAACGGCTCGTCAATTTGAAGAGTCACTAGATTCACATTTTGAAGGAATTGGAGCAGAGGTCAGTATGGTTGATGGTAAAGTAACTATCGTTGCCCCAATTCGAGACTCACCAGCAGAAAGAGCGGGATTGCAACCAAATGATCAAATCGTTCAAATTGACGGCGAAAGTATAGAAGGCCTTTCTTTAAATGAGGCTGTATTACAAATACGTGGTGAAAAGGGAACAACGGTTACTTTGACAGTGGAGCGACCTGGTGTCAATGAACCAATTGAATTCCAAATCGTTCGTGATGAAATTCCAATTGAAACAGTTGTTGGTGAGATGATTGAACAAGATGGAAAAAATATCGGTTACATCATTATATCCTCTTTTTCAATTGATACCGCGGAACGTTTTGAAGCGGCTTTAAATGAATTAGAAGCTAGTGGAATAGACGGTTTAGTAATTGATGTACGCGGGAACCCAGGAGGATATTTAAAATCAGTAGAAGATATTGGTGACTTGATTATCCCTGGTGGTGAACCAGTTGTCCAAATCGAGAATCGTCAAGGACAAAAAGAACGTCATATTTCTTCTTTGAATGAAATAAAACCATACCCTATTGTTGGAGTGACGGACGGAGCAAGTGCTTCTGCTTCTGAAATCTTGGCTGGTGCCTTAATTGAAGCGGGAGGTTATGATGTTGTGGGAGACACAACATTTGGAAAAGGGACAGTGCAGCAAACGATTCCGATGGGAGATGGAAGTCAATTAAAACTTTCTTTATTCCGTTGGTTAACATCAGCAGGGAATGATATTCACGGGGAAGGTGTGGAGCCTACTGTAAAAGTGATGCAGCCAGATTATTTCTATGTACCACCTGTTACCGCTCAAGAAACATTAAAGCCTGAAATGTTAAATGAACAAATTCGTAGTGCACAAATTATGTTAACGGGATTAGGTTTTGACATTTCACGTGATGACGGGTTTTATGATGAAGAAACGGAGGAAGCCGTAAAAGCTTTCCAACAAGATAATGGATTTGAAAGCACTGGAGAAATTGATGTAGAAACGGCAGCGGAAATCCAAAACCAAATCATCGAACAAATCCGTAACAGAGCAAACGATCAACAGCTACAAAAAGCGATCGAGTTGATTGTTGAAGAAAAATAACCATTATTTATAATATGAGTAACAGGAAATAGTGGGCAAATGGAAGCTATACAATAGCAAAAATAAGACTATCTCAAAAGGTGAATTGACCTTTTGAGAGGTCTTTTTTTGTTGTGACTGCTGGACGTGACTGTAAAAGTGCTCAGCAAGGTTTGGAGTGTGAATCGGTGTGGAGTATGGATAAGTAATGGAAATTCACGATTGTGAGAATTACGGTTCGAATCAAGGCGAATAGGTAATGAAAAGCAAGGGTTGGACAAATTAGGGTGCGAATCCAAGTGAATAGGTAATGAAAAGCCCGAGCTGGTCGAATTACGGTTCGAATCAAGGTGAATAGGTAATGAAAAGAACGAGCTGGTCGAATTACGGTTCGAATCAAGGTGAATAAGTAATGAAAAGCCCGAGCTGTCCGAATTACGGTTCGAATCAAGTTGAATAGGTAATGAAAAGCTCGAGTTGTCCGAATTAGGGTGCGAATCAAGTGAATAGGTAATGAAAAGCAAGGGTTGGACAAATTAGGGTGCGAATCCAAGTGAATAGGTAATGAAAAGCCCGAGCTGGTCGAATTACGGTTCGAATCAAGGTGAATAAGTAATGAAAAGCACACTCTGTCCAAATTAG
>NZ_ALPT02000129.1 GCF_000292245.2 Alkalihalobacillus alcalophilus ATCC 27647 = CGMCC 1.3604
CATTTAATGAAACGCTTTCATCTGTATTTCTAAATATAGATTAAAACAGAACGATATATTATGCAACAATAAATTTCGAAAATAATTATAAAATAATAAAATAGTTTAAATATGCAACAGTTAATATAAATAAAAAACTTAAAGGTCACCCCTTAAGTTTTCTCCATAATGTTGCTCGATTAATTCCTAATCTTTCAGCTGCTTTTGTTTGATTATTATCTTCTTCTTTTAACACTTGCAAAATGATTTTTGTCTCTATATCCTTTAATGTTCCTTGTATAGGTTGATTTAATTCTACTGTATTCGTCTCAAATAATGCTTCAATAGTTGTTTTATGAATCATATAATCTTTTTCATTTAATGCCGCTTGTTTAATTATATTTCTTAAGCTATCAATATGATTTGTATAATTTAAACCTTTCAAATAAGATAAAGCATCATCCGTTACTTTTACAGCTGTTGTTCCATATTTCTGATGGTAATCAGCTAAAAAGTATAGCACTAATTCATGGAGATCCTCTAGTCTTTCTGATAAATGTGGCACAATGATTTGATAAAGACCAAGGTTTTCTATTTCTTCTTGTGTCCTCAATGTATCAGTTAAGAGAAGTAAGCGTACTTTTTCTTCATCACATTTTTGAAGTAAAAGTTTATAGACAGGGTCCAAAAGAGGACCTTCACAATTTTTTATAACGATTGTTCGAACATTTGGCTGAAATAAATCATTAATATGCTCCATGTTAAACTGCCTGACATCTAATTCAATTAGCTGGCCATCTACAGCTAATTCTTGGTGAATATAAGATGCCAGAAATTTCTTACCTGTCCCTTTTGCACCAGCTAATACAATCGGTTTATGTTTGGAATATAGTTTTTTTAGTGTTTGAATAATGCTCTCCATTTGCTCTGATTTATTGGCTATCGGTTCTTTGATCACACCATTATGTATTTTGACACCATTCTCTAATGACAAATCAACTATATGTTTTTCTAAAAAATATACCTTGATTTCATCTTCATACAAATATCCTGTTACATTAATATGATAAGAACCTCTTTCAAAATCACGGATAACCTTACTTCGATTTACTTCTAAGGCCGTGTTCAAAATATATAACTCTTCCTCCGTTAAAAGATTCTGTTCAATATCCCGAAGGTTCTCATACACCAATTTGTTTTTTTCATCAAAAATGAGAATATTCGGCTGAGTTTTCACCAAAAAATGCTCAAATACTCCACTTAATCTGTTTTGTTTTTTTAAGTTTTCATATAAAAAAAGAGCATCTTCAATCGAACGAATAATAGATTCTTTTCCTGACTGTAACAACATTCCTTTTAAACCGTATGCTTGTGATGTTTTTATTGTAATAACATCACCAAGAATTTGTTGATACCCATCTTCTTTTAGTTTAAATAAAAGGGGAGCGACTTCATCCGAACGCGAAACGGTAAAAACTTTTAAAGATAAATTTAACAAATCAATAATGGAACTTGCACCAGAGGTAATATTCGAAAAACCGACGACCG
Source organism: Alkalihalobacillus alcalophilus ATCC 27647 = CGMCC 1.3604 (assembly GCF_000292245.2). Classification (GTDB taxonomy): domain Bacteria; phylum Bacillota; class Bacilli; order Bacillales; family Bacillaceae_D; genus Alkalihalobacillus; species Alkalihalobacillus alcalophilus. The sequence goes on from NZ_ALPT02000129.1 coordinate 1,528, forward strand.
CTGTTTTATTATGAATACTACTCGCTAACGTTAAAGAGCGTGTTAAATCATATCCAGACAATTGAATATCGATGACTGGAATGGTGACATTCTCTTTGATCAACTGTGCCGTTCCACCACGACTAATAATGATATTTGTTCCCTCTCTCTCTTGCTCTTTGGCAATTTCTACACCTTTTTGTAGATCCCCAACAGAATAACTTATCGTTAAATCCTCATAAAAAGGGAGGCATTCTTTAATAATCGGTACCATTGATTGATATGGTGCAATGATATGAATTTGTAGCATTTTAATTCTCCGTTCCATTCAAAAAATAATTATATTCATATTGAATCATATCTAAATAAAAAAAGGTAGTGATAACCAATTTGTAACTACCTAGCAGCTTTGTACATAAGTAGATGCATTTCTAAAACAATTTGATTCTTATCCACCCGCTGTATAATAATGGAATCGAGTGAAAAACTATAGGTAACATTTTTATAAGGAGGCGTAAAATGGCTACAGAAACTTATTCAATTACTACTAAAAGAGCTTTATACAAAAGGCGTAATTTATGGTCCGGCATATTGTTCGGCCTTGGACTTGTTGCTTTTATTGATGAGGCTGTCTTTCATCAAATCCTACATTGGCATCACTTTTATGATAAATCGACAACTAGTATTGGGTTAATCTCAGACGGACTCTTCCATGCTTTTAGTTGGTTTGCAACTATTGGTGGGTTATTTTTATTTGCGGACTTAAAAAGAAAAGGAGCTTTATTACTTAAAAGGTGGTGGGGCGGTCTTCTTCTTGGTGCGGGTATTTTTCAACTTTATGATGGGATTATTCAACACAAGTTAATGGGAATACATCAAATTCGCTATGTCGATAATGTCTTTATTTATGATCTGATTTGGAATGTTTTTGCCGCCATTATGATCATCATTGGTATACTCCTCCTTAAACATAATCAGGGTAAACCAAATGTTTCTGGAACTAATCACCATGAATTATAATGCGCATCATGCTTTGAATCCTTCTGAAACTCATCATATAGTTGAATTAATAGCTTCACTTTATATGGTCATTCCATTAATTCTCTTTTTTCTTTTCTATCTTCTATCTGTTTATTACTCCAACAAACATTATAAAAATTGGCCCAAATACCGAACTCTCTCCTTTGCAAGCGGTCTATTTTTAGCAAGTGTTGTGCTCCTAAATCCGGTAGTGCCACTAGTTGATGGTCCTTTTGTCACTCATATGATTCACCATTTACTATTAGGAATGTTAGTGCCTTTACTCATCGTGTTATCAGCACCAATGACTTTATTATTTCGAATCCTAAATGTTTCAGTCGCAAGAAAGCTCTCTTCATTTCTTAAAAGCTGGCCATTTCGAGTTTATACCCATCCTATTATCGCATCCGCGTTAAATATCGGTGGATTATGGCTATTGTATACATCTAACTTGTATTCGCTCATGCACGAAAATGATTGGATCAATGGTTTGGTACATGCTCACCTCTTTATGGCAGGTTATTTATTTACAGTTTCCATGATCTATATTGATCCTATCTATCACCGTGTTTCTTTTCAATGTCGAGCACTTACATTGATTATTGCTTTAGCTGGTCACGGAATTCTAACCAAATATATTTATGCTAACCCACCAATAGGGGTTGAAATGGAACAAGCTCAACAAGCAGCCAAACTTATGTATTATGGTGGCGATCTCATCGATGCGGTCATTATCTTCATTCTTTGTTGGCAATGGTTTAAGGCAACTCGACCACGGATAAGAATGGTTGCAAACCAAATGACTTAATTGAATCTAGAAAAAGAGAGAGAATGTCATTTATCGACATAAAATGGTACCTGTAGAGAAGACACTTGAAAAAGAGTGTTTAATCTACAGGTATTTTTTTATTTCGTTTCTCTTAAGATCTCTAACAAGGCTTCCTTTTGTTCACTTTGTACGAGTACATACATAAAGTCATTTTCTTCGATGACTGTACTCCCAGATGGTGTTAGCATTTGTTCCCCACGTTCAATTGCACTGACATTAACATGTGGAGGAAAACCGATTGAAGCTAAGTTTTTACCGACGATGGCACTGTTTTCAGTTGCTTGGAAATGTATCATTTCGGCATTACTTCGACCGACCGCCATTAACTCACGTCGTAACTCTTCTCGCCATTCATCGGTTAGTTCTTGGCGCAGCTCTTCATATGCTTCCTTTTTCATAATTTCTTTTAATTCTTCTGTACGCTTTCTACGTTTTTGTTTCTGATCAACATCAAAATCTTTAAACATCATCATACTCACGGATATGAGCATGAGTACTAGAATAAACGCAAATGGCAAAGCAGCGGCAATCGCAGCTGTTTGCAAAGCATTTAATCCTCCATCTCCACTGATAAGTAAGACAGAAGCTGTTCCAGCAATTAAAACTCCCCAAAGGATTTTTAATTTATAACTTGGATTTAATTGTCCACCAGAAGTCATTGATCCTAGAACAAAAGCCGCAGAATCTGCTGATGTAACAAAAAATATCCCGACAACAATAATCGCTAAAATGCTGACAATTGTCGTGAATGGAAGCTGTTCTAACATATAAAATAATGTTAACTCTACTTCATTTAAAGCAACATCAGCTAATGGATACATACCTGACATTTCAATTTCTAATGCCGTCCCTCCAAATGTCGTGAACCATATAACAGCAAGTAAAGTAGGAACTAATAATACCCCGCCAATAAATTCTCTAATCGTACGTCCTTTTGAAATACGTGCGATAAACAATCCAACAAAAGGAGACCACGACATATGCCACGCCCAAAAGAAGATCGTATTAGCCCCTAACCATTCACTCTCTGAAAAAGGTGTCATCGTTAAAGACATATCAACAATATTTGCAACATATCCACCAACAGTTGTGACCATACTTTCTAATAACGTGATGGTAGGACCAGCAAGAAAAACAAATATGAGTAATAATCCAGCTAGAATTAAATTAATATTCGTTAACCTTTTAATTCCTTTTTCAATTCCTCGTACAGCTGAAAAAAGAAATAATACGGTAATAATAGCAATTATCGTAAGCTGCAAAGGAATACTATTCGATAATGGGGTTAAAAATGAGACCCCCCCAGAAATTTGCAGTGCACTAAGACCAAAAGTAGTCGCAACTCCAGCACAGGTAGAAATAACAGCTAATAAATCAATACCGCGGCCCATCCAACCATTCACACGATTACCAATCAAAGGATAAAATGCTGAACTAATTAAAGCTGGCCTATTTTTTCGATATTGCACGTAGGCTAAAGTTAGACCCACAACTGAAAAAGCACCCCAAGCATGTAAACCCCAATGAAAGACTCCATATTGTAAGCCAACTTCTGCGGCTTCTATTGTACCTGGTGTGATCCCAGGTGGAGTGTCCAAATAATAAATAATCGGTTCCGCTACCCCGAAGAAAACAAATCCTACGCCAAGACCAGCCGCAAATAACATCCCGACCCAAGAAATAAAGGAATGTTCCGGTCGATCATCCTCTTTTCCTAATCTCAATTTTCCAAATGGAGAAATCGCTATTACTAATCCAAATATGACAAACAAACTCGCCATTAACATATAAAACCAACCAAAATTCACAATAATCCAATCTAGCGCTGTATTGGCTGTTGCCCCAAGATGAGATGGCGATATAATCCCCCATGTTACGAATAACACGACTCCAATTACGGATACATACAACACAAAGGAAGCACTATGGTCTTTCTCTCTCTTTTTATCTAACATAAGCATCACCTTCCATTGCCAAATTTGACATTTACCATTCTGTGTTAGATATTCCTCCTTTATAAAGCACACAAATGGATCTAATTAGGTATTTTTTTCGACCATTTTTTGTTTCCCTATTTATTCACAGCTTAAACTACTTTTTTATAAAAAACTTTTATTATTATTAAAATGTTCCAGCTCGATTTGTTTTATTCTTCCCTATCTTTTTAACAAACAGAGGAGAAATAAATGTTTTTAAGCTTTTAAATCAATCAACCTGTTATTTCATAACCGTAACGATTGTTTTTTATTTTCTACTGAATTTACGTATAAAAAAATTGATGAAGTGCACATTAATGGATGAATAACTTTTAAAGGAGGATTATTTTGAAGTTCATACAAAGATCATTAATTTTATTATTAATTGTTGCCCTTTTTAGTGGTTGTGGTTTTGGAAACCAAGCGAATCCAGGTCCTGAGGCAAATCGTTTGCAAACCCAAAATACCCGTGGAGATAATATGCAAACTCAAAATAATGATTGGGATAACAATCAAACACGGATGGAAGTTGCTAGTGAGGCCGCCGATAAAATCACTGATTTAGACGACGTCAGTCATGCGAATGTCATCGCAGCTAATCGAAATGCTTATGTTGCAGTTGTATTAGACGATGATAGAAAAGGAGAAATCCGTCAAGAGCTTGAGAATGAAATTTCAGAAGTGGTTAAATCCACCGATTCTAATATTCAAAATGTATTCGTTTCGGCTAACCCAGATTTTGTTGATCGAATGACAGGTTACGGGGATAAAATTCAAGAAGGTCGTCCGATTCAAGGATTATTTGAAGAATTTACAGAAATGACTCAAAGAATCTTTCCAAATGCCCGTTAATGACACAAATTAATCTAATCAAAAAAGAAAGTCTTAAAGGTCTAAACATCCCTTGAGACTTTCTTTTTCTATAACTTTATTTACTACTTTTTAAGTTCAACTTGGCTAAAGCAGCACTTATAACTTACATAATAATGGTCGCAAAAGCATCTTCTTCTCCATTGTTAAACAGCTTGATAAACTCAAAATCCTTATTATGAAAACTCATTTTAAATATTTTATTTTCACTTTGTTGAACCTTATCATCTGAATCAAAATGAATAAATAATTGATTATTAATAATCTCACTCGTAATATTGTCATAGCTTGTTGTGGGGTGTTGAAAAATGACATACATCTCTTTTTGTTCATTTTTGACAATTAATGAGACCCCTTCTTCAAACTCATAATGAAGGACATCTAATAATTGGTACACCTTCTCATAGTCAAAAACCAATTCCTCAATAATCGTCCCATCATCCAATTTTTCTTGAGAAATGACTTCAAACTCTGGCTGTTTTTCAAGGAAAAACAAAACGATTATAAACATAATAGTGGCCCCGATTATCAACAACCAAATCCTTTTATTCATAATTATGCCCATTGTAAATTAAGTACAATCGATGCTAATACTTAATTAGTAAGGCCACTCCCCCTCTTATGTTTTATAAGTATTTTTCCTTTATTCCCTCATTATATAACAAAAACCAGCTATTGATAGAAAGAATGTCTTAAGTGGCTAAATGAGATCGATTTTTTTAGTTAATATATGGTACGTGAAATTATTTAGTTTGATATTAAGTTCGTGCTTCCACGCTCTGATAAAAAGCTTAATTCAGATAAGTCGAGCTTTGTTTTAATAAAATGATTGATTTACCCTTTTGATGACACAACCTTTTCAAACACGAATCAATTGAGTTCTGCAAGTTTTTGTACTATTTCATTTGGCCTTTATGCATTAGGCTTATCTGAGCATGTAAATGATTGGGACATAATGGTTGAAGCATCAGAAAACCGCTCACCTCGGAAGAAAGGATAAGAACTTAACTCAACTTTCGCATCGAGAAAATCCGTTCAACGAGTTGGCAGAGCGAAAGGGAAGCTCTTAAACAAATGCCCTTGATACGTTAGAAAAGCGAGAACGTACTATCACACAAAACGGATAAACTGTGCATTAAGAAAAAATAGACAATGTACAATGCTCTTCGGCTGTCGCTCCCAAAACCATACTCCGCGTCCTTGCTGAGAACCTGG
>NZ_ALPT02000130.1 GCF_000292245.2 Alkalihalobacillus alcalophilus ATCC 27647 = CGMCC 1.3604
GATTTCCATTTTTAAAAATGAGAACATGAAAATTGGGTCCTTGTATGTTTCTTTAGATAGGTTTTATGAAATTGATTCAAGTAAGTTTGAAATGAAAATAACTTAGCACATTGGAGAAATCCCATGTGCTCTTTTTTTAGACAATCATATAAGATTTGGTTAATCTGGGAGGAATGAAATGAAAAAAGGCCGGTTTTATCTTGTTATTAGTGTGATAGTGGTTAGTATTAGTCTGGCGATTTTTTGGGCAAGTAATCTTGCATTAAGTACAGATTATACAGAGCAATACCGACCACAATTTCATTTTAGTCCAGAAGAAAACTGGATGAATGATCCGAATGGGATGGTTTATTATGAAGGAGAGTATCACTTATTTTATCAACATAACCCTCATGACAATGTGTGGGGTCCGATGTATTGGGGCCATGCGATTAGTAAAGATATGATTGAGTGGGAACATAGACCAATCGCATTAGAGCCTGACGAAATTGGAACGATTTTTTCCGGCAGTGCTGTGGTCGATTGGAATAATTCAACTGGATTTTTTGATGAGAAGGGTGAAGGGCTAGTAGCGATCTTTACACATGCAGGTGATGGACAATCTCAAAGTCTTGCTTATAGTAAAGATAAGGGAAGAACATGGGAGAAGTATGAAGGGAATCCTGTTATTCCGAGTGACCCGACGATACCGGATTTTAGAGATCCGAAAGTATTTTGGCATGATGATACAGAAAAATGGGTGATGGCTATTACGGCCGGAAAAAAGGTCTTGTTTTATGGTTCTCATAATTTAATAGAATGGGATTTTTTAAGTGAATTTGGTAAAGGGATGGGTGCCCAAGCTGGTGTATGGGAATGTCCAGATTTATTTGAATTAGCAATAGATGGAGATCCCGATCATACGAAGTGGGTTTTACAAGTAGATATTGGTGACGGAGCAATTGCTGGGGGTTCAGGGGCTCAATATTTTATCGGTGAATTTGACGGGACGACTTTTGTTAGCGACCATGACCCTGAGCAGATTAACTGGCTTGATTATGGAGCTGATTTTTACGCGGCTCAATCCTTTTCTGATATGCCTACTGAGGATGGAAGGCGGGTCATGATCGCTTGGATGAACAATTGGTTATATGCTAACCAAGTCCCAACAGAAGTTTGGCGTGGGGCGATGTCTTTTCCAAGAGAAATGCAACTAATGACCGATTCAATGGGAGAGATTAAGGTAGCTCAAAAACCGATCGAAGAGTTAAACTCTTTAAGAGGTGAGCAACTATTTTACTTAGAAAATGAAAAGGTTGACCAATCTTTTGCTAAGGAGTTGTTAGCAGATATTAAGGCTGATACGTTTGAACTCTTTATTGAAATCGATCGAAACTCATTAAGTGATGTTGGTTTTAAAATTAGACAATCTGACAACTTAGAGGATGAAACGCAGATTGGTTTTTCAAGTGAAACGAACGAACTTTTTGTGGAGCGTAGGCAGTTAGATGAGATTTACTTTAGCCCTTATTTTAATGGCAGGCATAAAGTGGAGATCGCAAATTCTAATACACTAACCTTGCAAATTTTAGTCGATCAATCTTCGGTTGAAGTATTTGCTCAAGATGGTCAATATGTAATTACAGACTTAATTTTTCCGAATGAAGATAGTGTAAATATGGAGTTTTTTCTAGAGGGCGAGGAAGTTTTCATTCATAATTTAACGATTCATTCCTTACAATCAATTTGGTAAAATGAATAGGTAATAAATAGATGAGGTGAAGCAATGAATAATCATTCAATGGTTATATGTGTAGGGGAAATGTTAATTGATTTCTTTTGTAAAGATATAGGGGTTAGTCTAAATAAGGGGAGTCGTTTTGAAAAGCAAGCGGGTGGTGCTCCAGCTAATGTTTGTGCATCGATTGTGAAGCTTGGAGGAGAAGCGGGCTTTTGCGGAAAAGTAGGGGACGATCCTTTTGGTCATTTTTTAAAGCATACGTTAGAAGAGATGAAAGTCGATACTTCTATGATGCAATTGGACCCGTTGAATCCAACGACACTAGCCTTTGTTTCATTAATGGAAAATGGGGAACGGGATTTTGTTTTTAATCGTGGAGCCGATCGATGGATGGAATCCAAGGATCTTAATGAAGAACAAATGGCTCAAGCGAAAATTTTACATTTTGGTTCGGCAACGGCATTATTAGAAGAGCCTTTTCGTTCAACCTATTTGAAGGCTATTAATAAAGGCTATGCAAACGGACAGTTTATTTCTTTTGATCCGAATTTTCGAATTGATTTATGGAGAGGAAGAGAGTTGGAATTTGTTAAATGGGCAAAAGAGGGGATAAAGCTCGCTGATTTTGTTAAAGTGAGTGATGAAGAATTAATGATTATTTCCGAGGAAAAGAAAATCGATGCAGGGGTGGCAAAGCTTCATCAATTAGGGGCTAAACTTGTAGCCGTAACTCTTGGTAAAGAAGGAACTTATTTATCAAATGGAAGCGAGCAGGCTATCATCTCAAGTGTTTCTGTTCAATCGATCGATTCTACGGGAGCAGGGGATGCTTTTGTTGGAGCCACTTTATGGCAATTTGCGAAACAGGTTAATGCAAAAGAAGTGCTCATAAATTTTGAAAAAGTAAAAGACATGGTTACTTTTAGTAACAAAGTCGGTGCCTTAGTTTGTACGAAAATTGGGGCGATTGAAGGAATTCCAACGTATGAAGAAGTAGTTAATTTTGAAAGGATTACATAATGAGAAGTTGTTTTTTAAACTGTCCTTTAACATAGGGGCAGTTTTCTTTTGCAGATCATTATTTTCATCTTCATGAAGCAAAAGGATAGCTTCTTTTCTACATTTCGTTTAATCTGATAAAGTTAAGGACTGAAAAAATGGTGTTGTTCAGGAGGGAATAAACAGATGAATGATATTCATAGACCGACTGTTGTCGCATTATTGTTAGCAGGGTCTTTTATTGCGATTTTAAATCAAACGTTAATGATTACAGCAATTCCTCCTATTATTGTCGAGATGGGTGTTACGCCAAATAGTGCTCAATGGTTAACGACTGTTTTTATGTTAGTGAATGGAATCATGATACCGGTTAGTGCATTTTTAATTGAGCGATTTACAACAAGGCAATTATTTTTAACGGCGATGAGTGTCTTTGCAGTAGGGACGGTAGTAGCTGGGTTGTCCCCTACATTTGAGTGGTTATTATTAGGACGTGTCATTCAATCGATGGGAGCTGGGGTCATGCTTCCGTTAATGACAACCGTATTTTTACTTATTTTTCCGATGAATAAACGTGGTTCGGTTATGGGTTTAGTTGGTTTAGTCATTTCGTTTGCTCCAGCGATAGGACCTGCTTTTTCTGGGTGGGTGACTGGTAATTTTTCTTGGAGATATTTATTTTTTATAATATTGCCGATTGCTATTATTGATATTGTGATCGCTTATTTTGTCTTAAAGAATGTGACAGAAGTGAAAAAGACAAAGGTTGATGTGCTTTCGATTGTGTTATCTTCGTTCGGTTTTGGTGGTCTATTATACGGAGTTACCAGTGCAGGGAATTTTGGCTGGGGGGCACCGGTTACGTTGATTACATTAGCCGTAGGGGTGATCTCACTAGTTTTCTTTATTTTGAGGCAATTACGCATGAAGCATCCGATGTTAGAATTTCGAGTTTTTACGTATTCGATTTTCCCATTTGCAGTGTTTATTGGTTCCGTTACCTTTATGGGCTTAATCGGAGTTGAGACGTTAATTCCTCTTTACATGCAAAATATGCGTGAATTTTCAGCCTTAGAAGCAGGAATGGCGATGTTGCCCGGAGCTCTTATTACAGGTTTACTTGCTCCTGTTGTGGGACGTATCTTTGATAAGGTAGGGGCACGTTTTCTTGTCCTACCAGGCTTAATTATTATAACAGCTTCAACGATTCCGTTTATCTTTTTAAATACGGAGACGACCTTTGCCTTTATTACCATTATGTACAGTGTTCGAATGTTTGGTTTAGTATTAATTATGATGCCGATTCAAACGGCTGCCCTTAATCAGTTGCCAAAACGTTTAATTCCACACGGAGCTGCGATGGATGGGACGATGAGAATGACAGCTGCTTCTGTCGGGACAGCTGTGCTTGTAACGGTTATGACTTCAGTAGAATCGGTAGCAGAAAATAGGGGGAATATTGCACAACCAGACATTTTTGGAGTTAATATTTCCTTTGTTGTGGTAGCCTGTCTGGCGTTGTTTACCCTCATTTCATACTTTTTTATTCGATTTGAACAACCGGAGCATAAGGAACAGGATGAAGGAGAAAGGAACCAAGTGAGTTGAATAAATGAGGTTTTGGGAGAGCATCACATTCATTTAGATTAGGTGGTGGTCTCTTTTAGTCAGAAAGCATATAATAGATGAGGATAAAGAACATGATGAATAGAAAAAACAAAAATCTATTCAAAAAGATAAAAAATAGTGGAAACGATATGCCATCGATTGCCTATACTATATAATGGTGGAGATTATGAATTTTACATGTAGGAGAACCGACTATGAATAAAAAGGTTTATAATGATTTATTATTAATTTTGCAAAAGAGCTCAACTGAAGACCATATAAAAATTAACCAACCATTAAGCTACTATACGTATACAAAAACAGGGGGACCAGCAGATATTATCGTCTTTCCGACGACGTATGAAGAAGTCGAAAAAATTTATCGATATACATTAGAACACCAAATACCGATTACGATTTTAGGGAATGCCTCAAACTTAATTATTAAAGATGGTGGAATTCGTGGCGTTGTGATGATTTTAACGGATATGAACAAAATTGAGTTAAGAGGAGACTCGATTATTGCCCAAAGTGGAGCGGCGATTATTGACGTTTCGAGATTTGCCTTAAAACACGAGCTAACAGGGTTGGAATTTGCTTGTGGCATTCCAGGTTCAATTGGTGGAGCCTTGTACATGAATGCGGGTGCTTACGGTGGAGAAGTTTCAGATGTTTTAACAGAAGCCCTTGTTTTAACAAAAGAAGGGGAACTGAAAACCGTGCAAGCGGAAGAATTAGATTTAGGCTATCGTACAAGTAATATTGAAACGAACGGCTACCTAGTGTTAGAGGCAACTTTTGGTTTGAAGCAAGGTGATGTGTCAGAAATCAAAGCGAAGATGGAAGAACTTACTTTTTTAAGGGAGTCTAAACAGCCATTAGAGTACCCATCATGTGGCAGTGTTTTCAAAAGACCACCAGGACATTTTGCTGGAAAGTTGATTCAAGACAGCGAATTACAAGGAAAACGAATCGGTGGAGCAGAAGTTTCGAAAAAGCATGCTGGCTTTATTGTAAATGTTGGGAATGGAACAGCGACGGACTATATGAAGTTAATCGCCCATGTGCAGCAGACAGTCAAAGATAAATTCGGGGTTGAACTGGAACGAGAAGTACGTATCATTGGCGAAGATGTAAAGAGTTGAATAAATGGGCAAACAGAAACCAATGACAGCGATGAGAATCTACTGTTATTGGTTTTTTATGGATGTATCTCTGATATAATAAAGAAAACAGAATCTTTTGATAAGAGGTGGTTTAATGGGAATGGATTCAAACGAGTTAAAACAGCAAGTTCAAGCACAGTTTGGAAAGAATGCTCAAAACTATGTCACGAGTCACATACATTCAAAAGGCAAAGATTTAAAAAAGCTCATCGAATTGATTGACTGTTCAGGCAAGGAACAATTCCTTGACATCGCAACAGGTGGTGGACATGTCGCTAATGCAGTTGCCCCCTTAGTGAAACAAGTTGTTGCTCTTGATCTCACGAAAGAAATTTTACAAGTCGCCAAAAAGTTTATTGAAGGGAATGGAAACAACAATGTTGATTATGTTGAGGCCAGTGCAGATGCATTACCTTTTGCTGATCATCAATTTGACCGAGTGACTTGTCGAATAGCCGCCCATCATTTTCCTAATATTGAGGATTTTCTGAAGGAAGTTTATCGTGTTTTAAAGCCTAATGGACTCTTTATTTTAATCGATAATGTTGCTCCCGAAAATAAAGATTGTGATCAGTTTTATAATTACATTGAGAAAGTTAGAGATTATAGTCACCAGCGAGCTTATAAAAAAACAGAATGGTTAAAAGAGCATGAAAAAGTGGGGTTCGAATTGCTAGAGATGCACTTGTTTGAGAAAGTGTTCGATTTTGAGGATTGGTGTAGACGAATGGATGTCGGCGAAAAAGAAAAAGAACAATTGACTCAGGCCTTTTTACAGGCGGATGATAAAATCAAAGCGAAGTTCCGCGTGACGTTGGAAAACGGGAAAAAAGTACAATCCTTTCAAGGAGAATCTGTCTTAATAAAGGCAAAGAAGCTAGTTTAGGGTATAAGAAGAGCCACTTGAGTTGAGTGGCTTTTTTCTATGTACAGCTTGGTAAGTTTAGCATAGCAGCCGTTAAGGTGTAAGCACTGCAAATCGAAAACTGGGAGTAAAGAGCTTTTGCTAGTCCATATACTTATAATGGCGGAAAGTCATAAGCAAAGAGCGGGAAAAGCCAACTAGGTTCCGACATTAAGTCGGAAAGTCATAAGCAAAGAGCGGGAAAAGCCAACTAGATTCCGACATTAAGCCGGAAAGTCATAAGCAAGGAGCGGGAAAAGCCAAGTAGGTTCCGACATTAAGCCAGAAAGTCATAAGCAAAGAGCGGGAAAAGCCAACTAGATTCCGACATTAAGCCGGAAAGTCATAAGCAAAGAGCCGGAAAAACCAAC
>NZ_ALPT02000131.1 GCF_000292245.2 Alkalihalobacillus alcalophilus ATCC 27647 = CGMCC 1.3604
ACATAACCTTTTTTATGCAAAGCTTTACATAAAAAAGGAAAAATTGAACAGGTTGTGAAATACGTGAAAAATAACTTTGCGAAAAATCGTACGTTTGATAATTTAGTAGATTGGCAGGATTCGTGTATAAGGTGGTTAAAGCGCACGGGAAACTATAAGGTTCACCATAATACAAAAAAGAGACCTATTGATGTGTACGCCCTGGAAAAGCAACACTTACAAAAAGTCTCCGGTACTTATATCTTTGAAAAAATCTTTGCCTCTAGTATAACAAGAAATATACACAAGGACAATGTCATTCGTGTTGATGGGAATCGATATAGCGTACCTTTAGGTACGTACCGAAAAGATAGCTCTAATATTGCTTATGTAGAAAAAGATGCGGAGCATCTATACATACGCTTGCAGCAAAACGGTCAAGTCTTAGCAAAGCATAAAATGGCTGAAGGAAAAGGTTTGGTCATTTCGGACCCTTCCCACAGAAAACGTAGCCAAACCAAAAGGGAACTTTTCATTCAGCAAATTGAAAATGTCTTGGAGGATAAAGAGGCCGTAAAGTGGCTGATTGATAGACTAACTGAACAGTATCCTCGTCATTTAATTGACCAACTAAAAGTCGTTCAATCTGTTATCTTAAAATACCCACTTTTCGTGGAGGAAGCGATTCATGAAATGAGACGTTTGCGATTGAGAAGTGCTAATGATCTACGAGATATTGCTCATTCTATCGATATTCAAAGCCAGAAAAATACAAAGGGTATAGGGAGTGTAAACGAAAAGTATAAAGACCTCATTGCCCCTGAACGAAAAAAGGACATTTATTTCAGTATTCTTCAAGGGGGAGAGAACCAATGAGCCAACCATATGAAGTCCTTCAAGAGAAATGTCGAACTTTGCGACTCGCTGAAACGGCTAAAGAACTACCCAATCTTCTGAGAGAAGCTGAAGCAAAAAGCTGGACTTATTATGAGTTCATTCATGAGGTCCTAAGTTATGAGATGAGTTGTAGAGAAAGAAAGAATAGCGAAAAACTAATGAAGTGGGCTGAGTTTCCAGAAGTTCTGACATTTGAAAACTATCGTTTGGAAGAACAGACAGCTATTGGAGAGAAACAATTAAATATCTTAAAAGAACTAACATGGGTTGATGAATGCTTCACTCTTATTATGATGGGACCGACAGGTGTTGGGAAAACCCATTTATCAACAGCTCTAGGTATTCATTGTATTGAAAATGGGTACCAAGTGTCTTTTATATCTATGGATCGCTTAATCTATATCTTAAAGTCAAGAGACTATGTCGGAAAGTCCAGAACGAGATATAAGCGTATCACTGAATCGGATTTAATTATTATTGATGATGTCATGTATATGGCTTATGAACCTCAGGACGCTCACCTATTCTTTCAGTTTATTTATGAAATGTATGATAAGGCAGCGTTCATCCTAACTTCTAATAAAGGTCCAGGTGAATGGGGAAAGTTTCTTGGAGATGAAACGTTAACGACAGCCATTTTAGACCGTCTTCTCCATCGAAGTGAGGTTTTAACTTTTAGCGATGAGCAGGATAGCATCAGAATGAAATACCGAAAAGCTTTATTTAACCATCAGAATATTGAATCTTAAAGGGGGATAAAAAAGTGAATCTACTAAATGCTGAAGAAGCCGTTCAATTTTTCAATTCTTATGGATTAAAAGTCGATGAAAAATCAGTAAAAGAATGGATTAAGGATATGGAAATGAAGGCTCCAGCCAATAAAAACCGTCCAATGATAGAAGAAGACCTTCATTGTTATAATCATTGGTGCTTTGTGAGAGGTACTGCCTATGAGGAAGGGATTGATGATACAACCAAAATCGAAAGATTAGTGGAGGAGAATTTCCTTTTGAAAAAGGAAATCGAAAAGTTGAAAAAAGAGCAGGATCTATTAGAAGAAACGTTAGGAATGCCTGATAAATTGTTTTAAAAGCAAAATGATTATTCCCCTGCCTTTATGGCGGGGATAATCAAACTGTTGAATCTTAATTGATGAAAACTGTTTAAAATTATTTGTTGAAAACTGTTTAATTCTACTTGACGGTTACAGCCAAATACTCCATAAATGTTAATGCAACTACGGTATCCCTTTTCACTAATAGCATTATTGTATGGGGGAGCGAGAAATATACGGTGACTGCACCACTCAAATTGTAAAAAAAATAGGAGGTTTCCCATGATTATATCAGAAAAGCTCACTCAAGAAGAGCTCCTTAAACTACTAGTTGATATCAATTTAAAGGCTGAAGCAAATGAAAATCTTCAAGTAACGGAAGTGATAGAAGAGATTGTGGATAGGTTAAAGAGTTATGTGTAAAGAAGGCAATGTGAAGAACCCTTCTAAAAATAAAAAGTTTGATGAATATCCAAAATCGCTCAAAAAAGCCCTTCGTTATATTAGACAGGACGCAAAGTTAGAAGATTTGGACAAGATTGAGCGTACTTTCCTTGACTTTATTAAGACACGTCGGAAGGAATTGCAGCAAAAGCCATAACAACCTCTATATAAAGTAGAAAAAAGAGTGTTTCTCTTTTATATAGAGGAGTTTTGTTTTGGTAATAAAAGTCTGAATAATTAGATTTTTTTGATTTGGATTCTCCGTTAAACAAACATTTAATTAACACGTATGTTCCCCTTATGAGCATAAGTGTTTCCATCTCCAAACCGAAAGACACAATAAGCGGTTCGGTGCATTTGTCGTTCTAATGTGGCGAATGAAATTGGGACGGTTAAGGTTTCTCGATTGACAAACTGGATAATCGATTGAGTTGAATCAGTCGGGTGTTTTTTGTATAGATAGACATTATGAAAGAAAATCCAAATGTTATCAATCGATTGTGGGGAATGGGTTGGAAAAGCGTACAGATTTTGTCTTGGGTTAATGGGAATGGGAACTTTGCTTTGGATTCCAGTGTTGTAGATGACGGCACTTTTTCTGCCGTCATAGGAGGCTCCTCCGTCTAAGCAGGCGGTATGGATGATTTGGTTGGGAGGTTGTTTGACTTTATACGATTGATGCATTTCCTTGACATAGGCATCGTGATCCATAGCATAAGCGGCACGGATATAGAGTGTTTCAGTGGATGGTTCATAAGAAGGGAAGAGGTTACGGGGCATAATTAGATTCTCCTTTTTAATTGGAATGTTTTTGTAGTGTTGGTTTGCGTGGAGTAGGTTTTAGCTAGAGGTCTTCATTTTGTTGTTTGATTAATTTAACAAACTCTTCATCAATATGGTTCATTTCCTTTTCGAATATTTCTTTGCCAAAATAGTTACGGATCAGAAAGTAGGTTTGGTAATTCATCGTCGCATCTCCATTTTCGATTTTAACCAGATAGCGTTCGGAGATTTTAAGTTGATGAGCTAATTCATCTTGGGTGATATTTTTTACTTTGCGAAGCGAGCGTATAATGTTTCCAACTTCTTGGTTAATTTTCTCTTTTAACCGTTTTCGCTTTTTCAAATCTTCTTCTTCAGGCGTTTCATAGTTTTTCAACGAGGGTACCCCCCTTTTTAAAACTATCATCAGCCAATGGAAAAGAAGTGTGAATGAACGATAGGTCATTTTATGACATTTTATGGTTATAAAAGTGAATTTATTTTTGTTGTATAATCCTTGTTGGAATTCAATTAAAAATAAGAATATATACCTAGTGTTTTCTTCCTTATAAATGTAAAATTAATTGTAAAAGGGGAGAGGATGGGGCTCTTGTATATACCGGCTGTGTGTGGTTATTGTGGTTTGATTTTTCCTTCTACTATTTATTATAAGAACAAGCTTACTCGGTCATCTTAAAGAACAATAAGCAAACTTGTCCTAGGTGTGCTAAGTTTGCGGATGTAATGAATGGGACCTTTAAAGTAGTCGATGGCGTCATCATTAAATTAAGGAGTACGGACATCTCCAAATTTGATAAAGCGAGACTGATAGATTTAACTAGTAAAATGGTCAATGATGATTTACCTTTTGATACGTACACTAACGAATTAAAAAAGAATAAGGTGTTAAGTGAATTAATTGATTTATTCCCAAAAAGTAGGCAAGAAAAGTTAGCACTTATTAAGTTCACAGGTAAAGTATTACTCGCTTGTCTCACTTGGTATACAGCTTCTGAATTAGTCAGTATTAGCATTCAGAATACAGAAATCATTAATCAAATCTTTTATGAGGAACAACAACAATTGGATATACCTAATGAGAGAGAAACGAAAGAGTTGGATTTAGAACAGGAAGAGCAACCAAATATTCTAATGGCGATCGATTTTATAAGTAAGAAAAAAAGGTAGGGGTTTAGGTAGTTTTAAATGGTATTTAGGAGAGGTGGTCTCATCGTTATGAACCTGTGTTGGAGGAAGGAGTTGAATCAATGAATAAAGGGAAAAGTGGAGAGTTATCGGATTTGTATTTTATATTTGCTGATAATGTGTATGAAAAGTATCTCACTTATGAGAAGTTTAAAGCATTGTTAAATTTCTACTCGTTGCTTTATGATCGAATTATCATTCCGGATGCATTTTTTATTAATAATAAGCATTTATTGAAATTTTTAAGTTCACCAGAAGGACAATTGTATATAAAGAACGGGATTATCGTTCCATCTGTGAGAAAAGGGCCTGCAGACATGGTGGAAATCTATCATCATTTTAAAAGCTCTAATTTACTAGTAAGGAATGAGTTTAGTTCTCTTGATACCTTGAATATTTTAGAGAAGATTGACTTAGAAAAGGCGATAAAATGGGATGTCGATCAGATCTCTCTCCATTTTACTAACAATGTATTAGAAAATCTTTATACGTTAGACATTGATAAGAAAGCGAAGGAAATTTGGCTAGGAAATATAAATGACTGTATGCAAAGCGGTAAGTTTACGAGAAAAAATTTACACGAACAAACAGCAAAGAATCCGTATCTTGATCGGGTGACAAAAGAGACCATAACAAGATACATTGATATTTCTTATAATTTCAATATACCCAATTATCTTCGTACATCAGCTGCTTATCCAGAGCTTCTTGCCAAAAGTCTCCATAGTAAAGTGACTCCGGAGCAAGTTTTTTTCAATAGTGATTTAGCAAATAAGCAGATGGACCATCTTTCAAAAGAGGAATATCTTTCGACAAGCTTGTTTAATGAAGGAGTGCTTACTGCTCTTGAAGCAGAACAAATTATACATATTAGAAAACAAAAAGCATACAAGACCTTACTAAAAGGTCTCAAGAAAATGGAAGATGAGAAACATGAATCGAAACTAGAAGCCGCTCTCTTTGATTTCATTTACATGTACGAACAGGAATTGCCTCAAATGATTACGAAGGAAATTAAAGAAAAGATAGGAAAAGAAAAAAGAAACTTAAAGATTCAAACGTTTGGAAGAGGAGCACTTGCGAGTGACGGTGTGAGTAGTGGAGTAAGCTTATTCCTAGAAAGCCTCCAAGAGTTTGTAGGAGGGAAGGTGATTGGAAGTGCAGTCAATATCATGCTTCGTCCTATGTCTAGAAAAACAGAGAGAGAAATAAAGAAGCTAGATTTTAAAGGGAAGCAAATGGTTGAGAAGATCAAGAGCGAACAGAACATTTATGACACAATTAATTCCTTTTCAATCAATTCACTTAAGCCATAAAATGGTGAGGAGTACTAAAACATGAAACACAAAACCATTTACGAAAACCCTTTTGTCCAAGTACGCTTAGATGATCGAGGCATCGTATCCTTAAAAAATAAAAAGGGAGGAGCGGTCATTCTCCCTGTAACAAAAGAAAAAGACGTTTTACTCATGAAAGTATTTAGGCCAGCGATTAATGATTACTCCTTAGAAATACCGCGTGGGTTTAAAGAAGAAAATGAAGAGCCGTCCATGACCGCAAAACGAGAACTCTATGAAGAAATCTCAGCTGTCAGCAAAACCATCATTCCTCTCGGTTATCTATACCCAGATACCGGATTGATTGATAGTAAGGTTGAGCTTTTTTTAGGATTAGATTCAGAGATAAAAGAAAATAAAGTTCAAACAGAAGAGGGCATTCAGCATGTCGTAAAAGTACCGTATCAAGACGCTTACCAAATGGCCATCGGTGGGGGAATAAATGATGCTTTTACACTGGCAGCAATTCTGAGGAGTAGGGAGTATTTTTGAGGTGCCCTTTAGACACCTTATATTACCTCGATGCTTTTTACCAGCACTTTCCCCGAAATGTACTACTTGATATCAACATGTTTACGAATAAGAAAAACCAAACCCTTCTTATCGTTAATGAAGAATTAGGTTTTGACTTTCCGCAATCATGCCAATTGTGGAAAATTAATTTTTATCATTTCCCGACAGAAGACTCCCTCTTCAATCGTGTGAAGGGCAAAGCCCAACGATAAGGGGGAGATGAATGGCGGTTGGCGGTAGCCAAAGAGATTCTTGTTAGGGTATAATAAGAACATACATTCCTATTGGGGGTGAAAACAATGCTCATCAACAAAGCGTACAAATTTCGTCTCTATCCAACCAAAGAACAGGAAATCTTCATTGCTAAAACCATCGGCTGTTCTCGTTTTGTCTTTAATCGCTTTTTAGGACAATGGAACGATACCTACCAAGAAACAGGCAAAGGGTTAACTTACAATGCTTGTTCGGCTGAATTAACCAAACTAAAAAAGGAATTCGTATGGCTAAAAGAAGTGGACAGCATTG
>NZ_ALPT02000132.1 GCF_000292245.2 Alkalihalobacillus alcalophilus ATCC 27647 = CGMCC 1.3604
GCAGTAAAAGTATTAGGGGCTGACGGAAATGGAACGGTTAGCTCTATTGCTCAAGGGCTTCAATGGAGTGCAGAGAACGGAATGGATATTGCCAATTTAAGTCTGGGCAGTCCAACTGGTAGTCCAACACTAGAATTGGCAGTTAACCAAGCAACTTCTGCCGGTGTTCTTGTAGTAGCAGCTACAGGAAATAATGGGTCTGGGACAGTTTCTTACCCTGCTCGTTATGCTAATGCACTTGCTGTTGGTGCAACGGACCAAAATGACAATCGGGCGAGTTTCTCTCAGTATGGGACAGGCTTAGATATTGTCGCCCCAGGTGTAGGTGTGCAAAGCACATATTTGCAAAATCAATATGCAAGTCTAAGTGGTACCTCAATGGCCACTCCTCACGTAGCTGGAGTTGCAGCTCTTGTGAAAGAGAAAAATCCTACATGGTCAAACGTAGAGATAAGACAGCACTTAACCAATACCGCCACACCGCTCGGAAATCCAACTCAATATGGTAGTGGTTTAGTGAATGCAGAGGAAGCGGTAAGATAAGCTATAATTAAGATGTGAATTTGTAAACATTACATATTCACATCTTTTTCTTTTGGAGAATTGTTCGGGAATGAATATCATAAAAATTATAAATATTTATGATATTATAAAATAATAGCAATTTTGAACGGATATATCTTATATTCATTTTTAAAATTAAACTAAAAAGGTAGGTATATATAATGAAAAGGCTATTGTTAACTGGATTTGAGCCATTCCTTGACTTTTCAATTAATCCAACAATGAAAATTGTAGAAGAATTAGAGGGGGAAGAAGTTGGTCCATACATCATTACCTCAAAAGTGTTATCTGTTGATTTTGAATTGGCAGGTAAACAATTAGTAAAATACATAGATGAGAATAAACCAGATGCTATTATTTCCCTTGGTCTTGCAGGAGGTAGGTATAAAATCACACCAGAAAGAGTAGCGATCAATGTTAATCATGGTCTAGCAGATAATAACGGACATAGTCCGATGGATGAAGTGATTCAAGCTGAAGGTCCAGATGGCTTATTTTCTACTCTGCCTATTAGTCTTATGGTTAGTCAATTAATTAATAACGGGCTACCTGCTGAGATTTCTAATACGGCTGGAACTTATTTGTGTAATCATGTCATGTATCAAGCTCTTTATTATACAAAATCAAAAAATCTTTCTATTCCAGCAGGTTTTATTCATATCCCAGCCTCACATGAATTGGCTATTAAACACGGAAGAATTCCGAGTTGGAGTCATGAAGATTTAAAGAAAGCGATCATAATTTGTATTAAATCTCTTATGAATTCTTAGTAAGTTTGTAGACTCATATACACTATTAGATTACTTTAATTTGTGGATCTAAAAATGGGAATAGGGTGTAATAGGGCTATATGTAAATGATTTTATTTCTGACTGTACTATTCTATATTGGAGGATGGATGTGACACAGCTTCAAAAAGAAATAAACAATGAAAAGGCTTTGTGGGCTTTGTTTTTTGGGATTGTTTTAGTTGCTGCAAATTTAAGAGCACCGATATCAGCGGTGGGTCCGCTTCTGAGTTCAATTCAGGAAAGCCTTGGGTTAACTAAATCTGTGGCAGGGAGTATGACAACGATTCCTCTTGTCGCTTTTGCTCTTTTGTCTCCTTTTGCTCCGAGATTTGCTAGAAAATTTGGAACGGAGAGGACAATCTTTGTTGCTTTTATTGTATTAACAATTGGAATAGCGGTTCGCATCTATCCGAGCATTCCATCTTTATTTATTGGGACAGCTTTTGTTGGTGCGGCGATTGCTATTTGTAATGTCCTTCTGCCTGCGATTATAAAGCAGCATTTTCCATTACGGCTTGGGCTGATGACAGGGATTTATGGGCTTGTTATGAATATAACAGCAGCCCTTTCTTCTGGTATTAGTGAGCCGCTATCCTTATATTTTCATTGGAGTGGAGCGTTAGCCATTTGGGGGATACTTGCTGTGAGCGCCCTCTTCATCTGGAGTTTTCAGCTTAAAAACAATCAACCAATAAAAAAGGATTAGACAAAACGGGGTCTGTTTCTTTTCGTTTGCGTACATCATCGTTAGCTTGGTTTGTTACGGCTTTTATGGGGGTCCAATCCTTTTTATACTATACAGTTTTGACATGGCTTCCGCAGATTTTGGAGACATATGGATATAGCTCAATAGCAGCAGGCTGGATGTTAGCGAGCATGCAAGGAGCTTTATTTCCAATGACGTTTCTTATCCCGATTCTTGCAGGGAAAATGAAGGATCAACGATTTTTGTCTGTAGCTACAGGTGTTTGTTTTCTTATATCAAGTGTTGGTTTGTTAATAGGGTTTTGGTTACCGCTATGGGTATTACTAATGGGAGTCGCATGTGGTAGTGCTTTTGGTTTGGCGATGATGTTCTTCCCTCTTCGTACGAAGGAAGCACATCAAGCGGCCAAGCTATCAGGAATGGCTCAATCCTTAGGATATTTATTGGCAGCATCAGGTCCTGTTTTATTCGGCTTTATCCACGAGCTATCTGGTGGATGGAGGACACCAATGATGCTCCTTGTTATTCTATCAATCGTCATTTGTTTTTTCGGTTTTAAAGCGGGAAGTGGCTTTGTTGAAGGGGAAAAATGAAGAGTGAAGCTAAGAAAAAACAACCCAATCAGTAGATAATGGGTTGTTTTTAACTTCTTATAATGCTTGATCATCAACTGATTCAAGCCAATCCTCAATCGTTTTTACTACTGTTTCAACCATACCTTCTTCAAATGGAGAGGCGAGGGAGGCAGCCTCTACTAATTCGAGGAATGACTTTGAGCCACCGAGCTTACATAGGTTTAAATAATCATTCCATGCTTTTTCTTTGTTCTCCTGTGATCTTTTCCAAAACTGAAAGGCACAAATTTGGGCAAGGGTGTAGTCAATATAATAAAACGGTGATTTGTAAATATGACCTTGTCTTTTCCAAAGGTTCCCCTCTTCTAAATAAGCATTGCCATCATAATCGCGGTGAGGTAGGTAGATTTCTTCTAGCTGTTTCCATGCTTGTTTACGTTCTGTTGGTGTCCATTCAGGGTTTTCGTAAATAAGATGTTGAAATTCATCGACAGCGACTCCATATGGCAGGAATTGAAGGCCAGTCGCTAAATGCGAATATTTGTATTTATCTGTATCTTCTTTGAAAAATAATTCCATCCACGGCCAGGTTAGAAATTCCATACTCATCGAATGGATTTCGCAAGCTTCATGTGTCGGGAATAAATATTCCGGTATACCGATATCTCGACTTAAATAGCATTGAAAAGCATGACCAACTTCATGAGTGAGAACATCAAGATCATCAGAAGTTCCATTAAAGTTAGCAAATATAAACGGAGCTTGATAATCCTCAATAAAAGTACAGTAACCGCCCGCTTCTTTTCCTTTTTTTGCTTCGAGATCCATTAAGTTTCGATCAAGCATAAATTGGAAAAATTCCTTCGTTTCTGGAGAGAGTTCTTCATACATTTTTTTTCCGTTATCAATAATCCACTCTGGAGAGCCTTTTGGTTTGGCATTTCCGGTTTTATACTTGAAATTCTCATCATAAAATTTTAGTGAATCAACACCAATTCGGTTCGCTTGTTTTTTATACAGTTTAGAGGCGAGTGGGACGATCACATCGCGTACTTGTTTACGAAAAACTTCAACCATCTCTGCATTATAATCAATTCTTAACATGCGGATATAGCCTAGCTCGACAAAGTTTTTATATCCAAGTGTGGTCGCGATTTCGTGGCGAACTTTAACTAATTGATCGTAAATCTCATCAAATCTTTCTGAATGACTTGCGAAAAAACCAAAACTAGCATTAGTGGCTTCTTGCCGAATGTTACGTTTATGGTCCTGTGTGAATGGAGCAAGCTGAGCAAGTGTGTAACTTTCTCCTTGGAATTCAATTTCTGCTGAGGCAACAAGTTTTGCATATTCAGACGTTAGTTTATTTTCCTTTTGAAGCAAATGAATTACTTCGGGTGAAAAAGATTTGATTTGAAAATCAGCTATGTCGAATAATTGTGCTCCCCACTTCTTTTCGAGTGCTTCACGGCATGGAGACTTAATTAACTCTTGGTAAAGAGCCGTATTTAATTCATCCAATTCTGGTGAAATTTCATCAAAGAAATCTCGTTCTTTTTGATAAAAATCATCATTTGTATCAATCGATGAACGAATATAAGTAAGTGTGTACATCGTGGAAAGTTTACTGCGAAATTGATTAATCTTTTCAAGTGCTGTTGTCGCTGCCTTCACATTTGTTGCATCGGTAAATTCTTTTAGTAATAATTTAAAATCTTCTTTTACAGATTGGACATTCGGCCGTTCGTATGTATAGTTTTCAAAACTTATCATGGTCATCCCCCTTTATCTATATATGTATTCGACATTCTTTTTTAAAATCCTTTAAAATAATTGCTTTTTTCAAATAATATTTGTTTAGAATCAATAGTTTTGGATCGTGTTAGCTTGTTGGGAGGCACTGGTGTGTCCTTTCATTTATTTAGTGAGCTCTTTTTCAAGAATAATTTTGTGCCTACCTTTTTTATCTGTATAGGTTTCGAGCACATCAAATCCGTTTTTTATATTTAAAACTAGCATGTTACGCCATTTATTCATTGTTTTTGTTTGGACAATTTGGTAACCATGCTCTCTTAGTGTGTCATGTTGCATTTGCATGAGACTAGAAGCAATGCCGTAATGCCGATAATCGGGGTCTACACCACCAAGCCAGCTGTAGAACTTCTCTTTAGTTAATTGATAGCCCATTTTATAGCCAACGAGTTGGTTGTTATTGTAAGCTAAATGAATGAGAATGTGAGGTTGCTGACGCAGTTTTTCGGTAAAATCGGACGTTTGATCAAAGATTTTATTATGGAGACGTATAAGTTCAGTTAATTCTTTTTGAGATGGTATGGATTCTAATTGAGAGAACGATAGCTTCATTTTGACTCCTTCTTTGACTAGGTTTTCTTATAATTTCTCGACATTAACAGACTTAACATAACGGATTTTTTTAATAATATAATAGACATCTGTAATATACATTTTACTTGGTACGGATATTTTTAAATCGATTAGTTGATTGCCGTTATCTAAATCTTTCACTTTAACTGAACGGATAGAAATTTCTTTTTTGCGTCGTTTCTTTTTTTCTTTGTAATGGGTTCAGTGGCTTTTTCTTCAAGTATTTCTCCTTTTTGCTCAATGGCTTCAATAAGTTCTGTCATATTTAGATTCGGTTCCATCACGATTTTTAAGGCGACATCATCCTGTTTAAGAGTGGGCGGACCAATTGTTTTTAACAAGGATGGGATGATATTAATGGCAATAAGGATTAGAAGAACTGTATAAAATGATTCAAGATAGAAGCCCGCACCAATCGCAATTCCAAGTCCAGAAGCTGCCCAAATCATGGCTGCTGTTGTCAAACCAGAAATAACGTCATTATTACGGCGGAGAATAACTCCGGCCCCAAGGAAACCGACTCCACTAACAATTTGAGCGGCAAGACGCATCGGGTCCATATTCGTTGATAACCCTTCTGCTGAATATTTAAAAAATGATTCTACTGAAACGATCGTTACAAGACAGCTAGCAACACAGATGACCATGCTTGTCTTTAAACCTAGAGGCTTATGTTTCATTTGACGATCAATACCGATGACAAGCCCTAATAGTAGGGAAAGGCTAATTTTAATAACGAATTCTTGAATAAACATAATTAATTCCTCCAGTCTAGGTCTATAATCTTTCATTATGAGTTATATTGGTAAAATTTTCAACTTCTTAATCAAGAAACTTTTTTGACTCATTCATTAATATATGTAGAAAAGCATACTTTTTATGAAGAAGCATAATGTTTTAAAATTTTTTTTGAAGAAAAGCTTGCATTACATTTTGTAGCATGGTAAGATATATCTTGTGTCAGAGAAAAAGTCTGGTGGCGATAGCGAAGAGGTCACACCCGTTTCCATGCCGAACACGGCCGTTAAGCTCTTCAGCGCCGATGGTAGTTGGGGGCTTCCCCCTGTGAGAGTAGGACGTTGCCAGGCTGTACTTGATACATACATAATATCCTGATGATTGGATATATTAACTTTAATAACGACGCGGGGTGGAGCAACGAGCATTACATCAATGAGTAATCTCCGAGTAACATCGACGCAGCAAACTTCAAAGCGTAAGCTAGAAGAGGAAGATGTCCTCATCATTGAGAAAGCATCATCCATTAACTTTATAACGACGCGGGGTGGAGCAGTCTGGTAGCTCGTCGGGCTCATAACCCGAAGGTCGATGGTTCAAATCCGTCCCCCGCAATACCATAAAAAATCGAAACAGACTATTGTTTCGATTTTTTTGTTATGCACACAATAGAAGCGATAACTTGTAATGGAGAAGAACGGCGGCGAGGAAGTCAGTTTGTTATCTAAGGACAATTGTTCCAAGATTAGGGTGCGAATTATTTTATAGGTAATGAAAACTCTGCAAACCTAAGATTAGGGTGCGAATTATGTGTAATAGGTAATGAAAAGCAAGCAAATCCAAGATTAGAGTGCGAATTAATCGTAATAGGTAATGAAAAGCAAGCAAATCCAAGATTAGAGTGCGAATAAATTGTAATAGGTAATAGAAAACCC
>NZ_ALPT02000133.1 GCF_000292245.2 Alkalihalobacillus alcalophilus ATCC 27647 = CGMCC 1.3604
TTGTTGCAGCACGGCTTTTCATTACCTATTCCTGATTATTCGCATCCTAATTCTTCACAGCTCGGCTTTTCATTACCTATTCTTGCTTATTCGCACCCTAATCTCTTACAGCTCGGCTTTTCATTACCAATCCCTCTTTATTCGCACCCTAATCTCTTACAGCACGGCTTTTCATTACCAATCCCTCTTTATTCGCACCGTAATTCTTCACAGCACGGTTTTTCATTACCTATTCCGTTGGATTCGCACCGTAATCCGACGATTCACCAATTTTCATTACCAATAACAATTAACGCGTTACCTTCTCTTAAGTGCATAAGCACAGCAAAAAAGAGCGATGGTTCCCCTTCGCACGACAGTAGATTTACATTAATATTCAATAAAAAAAGTGGATAAAAAGGCTAACACCTTCTCATCCACTTATCTATTTAGGGTTTAGTTTAAAGACTTCCAGTTTTTAAAATACTCTCATCTGGGCTTCGCATTTTTCCATCATTTCTTGTAAGGCATCGGCTTCGATTAGTGGTGTCCAAGGAACTTCAATTCCTTTACCTGGGGCTAATGCTTTACCGTGAAGCTCTTTATTATGATCTGCCGCTATATAAATATCCCAACTCCACCGCTCTGGGGAACTATAATATTCCGGACCTTCTGTTCGATCAATTTCTGCTAAATAGTAATTTTTCACTTTAAAGTCTCTAGTCATTGTAAAGTCACTTCCTTTTCTCTTATTTTCACAATTATTTGTTAATCAATTTTAAGATTTATTAATAGATATGCTTAGTTTATGAGCGGTCACTCAATGTTAGAATCCGATCATCTGATTTAATTAATTATTATAATAATCAGAAAATTATAGCTTGAAAAGGGTTTTGTCAGGTTTTTTCACAAAAAATTCTCAAGATAATCGCATCGTTGTTCCATTTTTAATGTACTATTTTTCAATTTAAAGGCTAACAATGCTCACCTAAAAAGGAATTTCTCCTATCTTATCATATTTAAGCAAATAATCCACCGTATAATCGTTCCAAAAATTTCTGTTTGTTTCGACTATTGATGTCGAATCGCTTAATATGGTTAAATTGATTGTAGATGGGTATCTTACCGATTAGCAATCATTCCCTCTTTCGACTATACTAGAAGGGAAAATAAAAACAGGCGAAGAGAACTAAGCTTTTTCTTAACCTTTCGTCTTTGAAGGAGGATATTATATGAGTGTTCATATTGGAGCAAAACAAGGTGATATCGCGGAAACAATTCTTTTACCGGGTGACCCGCTAAGAGCTAAATATATTGCCGAAACGTATTTAGAAAATCCAGTATGCTATAACGAAGTACGCGGGATGTTAGGGTATACAGGTACATATAAAGGACAACGAATTTCCGTCCAAGGGACAGGCATGGGTGTTCCTTCGATTTCGATTTATGTAACGGAATTAATGAGAGAGTACAACGTGCAAAACTTGATTCGTGTCGGCACATGCGGAGCGATTCAAGAGGATGTAAAAGTTCGTGATGTTATTTTAGCAATGAGTGCCTCAACAGATTCACAAATGAACCGAAACACATTCGGAGTCGTTGACTATGCTCCAACAGCCAACTTTGATTTATTAAAAAGGGCTTACGATGAAGGTGTGGCCAAAGGATTAAACTTAAAGGTAGGAAATGTGTTCACTGCTGATATTTTTTACAATGAAAATGCCGAGCATAAAAAATGGGCCGAGCATGGCATCCTTGCGATCGAAATGGAAACAGCTGCTCTTTACACATTAGCTGCTAAATTCAAACGCAACGCTTTATCCGTATTAACGGTAAGTGACCACATCCTAACAGGTGAGGAAACGACTTCCGAAGAGCGTCAAACAACGTTCAACGACATGATGGAAGTTGCTTTAGAGGCTGTAGTGAAATAAAAGGATTTAAAAACAGCGGAGTGCAGAGCTTCGCTGTTTTTTTACTTTTTATTAAAGTCCTGTCCTATCATAGCTCACTTGTTTCTCCATCTCTTCACTATAAAACTCACACACAAATAAATGACTATCCCCGTCAACGCTCCAGCACTATCTATCAACACATCCTGCACTTCTCCAGAACGCCCTGGGATAAAAAGCTGATGCACTTCATCGGTTATGGCATAGATCAGACAAATGCCCCAAGACGCAGCAGCAGCCCAGTAACTGGTAAAGCCACTTCGCCTCATCGCATTTAACACGAGAACACCGAGTAGCAAATAGCTGAAAAAGTGGGCTCCTTTTCGAATCATAAAGTGAAGCAGTTCAAGTTCTATTTGAAAAAAAGGGAATAAGAATTGGATAATACCTGATAAGATTTCGGTAATGTCTGAGCTTAAATGACCTGATTCCTCACCTGGTTGGTGGGATAAATAAAAGATAAGGGCCATCCAGAGTAGGACCGCGACCCATGAAAACCATTTTTTCATACTCGATAGTTCCTTCTTTCTGTCATAAGAAAACCCAAAAACGAAAGAGCTTAGTTTTTGGGTCTTATTTGTCCGTTTATTATTCTTGATAGTTTTTCTCAAAACGCCATGAATCTCGGCACATTTCGACGATATTCTTTTTCGCCGTCCACCCTAGTTCTGTCTCTGCTTTTTTGGCATCGGCATAACAAGAAGCAATATCGCCCGCTCGACGCTCGACGATTTCGTATGGAACTTCGATTTCATTCGCCTCTTCAAACGCTTTAACTAGCTCCAATACGCTCGTCCCTTTTCCTGTTCCGAGGTTATACACATGAGCTCCTTCTGTTAAATGATTCAAGGCAGCGACATGTCCTTTTGCTAAATCATCCACGTGGATGTAATCGCGGACACCCGTGCCATCTACGGTATCGTA
This sequence comes from Alkalihalobacillus alcalophilus ATCC 27647 = CGMCC 1.3604, assembly GCF_000292245.2. Taxonomy (GTDB): domain Bacteria; phylum Bacillota; class Bacilli; order Bacillales; family Bacillaceae_D; genus Alkalihalobacillus; species Alkalihalobacillus alcalophilus. Next base: position 2,856 of record NZ_ALPT02000133.1, read on the forward strand.
ATCATTTCCAAAAACGCGAAGCTGCTTTAACTTTCCTTTCGCTACTTGGGTCACAAATGGCATTAAGTTATTTGGAATTCCATTTGGAGCTTCACCAATAAGGCCACTTTCATGAGCACCGACTGGATTAAAATAACGTAAAATCGATACGGAGAAAGCAGGGTTCGCTTTGACAGTATCAATTAAAATTCGTTCACTCATTGCTTTTGTTTCACCGTATGGATTCGTTGTCGGCAACAAAGTCATTGATTCTTCAAAAGGTACTTGGTTATCACCATACACCGTAGCGGAAGAGCTAAAGACGAAACGATTCACTTGATGTGCTTGACAAACCTTTGCTAAAACCATCGTACTCACGAGGTTATTATAATAGTAGGAAAGCGGCTTTTCGACCGATTCTCCGACTGCTTTCAGTCCAGCAAAATGGATGACACCGTCGAAGGAATGGGCAGCAAACATCTTCTCCACTTCCGATTGAACCGTTACATCAACTTCATAAAAAGTGAGATCTTTGCCGGTAATTTTCTTGATTTTATCGATTGTATCGACTTTGCTATTCATTAAATTATCAGCGACAACAACGGAATGTCCTTCTTCTAATAAAGCGACAACCGTATGGGAACCAATATAGCCAGCTCCACCCGTAACTAAGATCTTCATATAGTCCATTCCCCTTTTTCGTTCAAATTTACTCTTGTTCATCTTACTATTTAATCCCAATTCGAGCAATCATTTCGAGAGCTTCCGACGTCATTCGAGCGAGTTCGAGCGGTGCAATTCGACAGGTCCTGTCACCTGTCGAAACTTCCCTTCACTGAATTGACATATTTCGGGGCGTGACAGGCACATCCACTACCCCTATAATGGAAAGGACGCTTTTTAAAAGGGCAGGTGTATTATGTTAGCTTATACCATTCATCAACAGAAACCATATTTTAAAGACATTGTCCTCATCCACGGGCTGGGAGGCAATTCATCGATTTTTAAATATCAGCTCGATTCTTTCAAACAACATTTTAATGTGATTACAATTGAATTACCAGGTCATGGTACCTCACCAAATACCGACTCCTACCAGGAACCTTTCACAATACAAATCGCCGCACAAGAAGTACTCAAAACACTCGATCATTTAAAAATAAAAGAAGCTCATTTTGTCGGAGTTTCACTCGGAACGATCGTCATTCACCAATTACTAACAGATGCTCCCAAAAGGGTAAAGAGTGTGGTCATGGCAGGAGCTTTAACTCGATTTAACCCACTATCAAGATCCTTGTTAACACTCGGAAATGCGGTGAAATCGTTTACACCTCATTTATGGATTTATAAATTATTTGCACATATTATGATGCCAAAGAAGAATCATAAGCGCTCACGAGATATTTTTATCCGTGAGGCAACCAAAATGAAACGTAGTGATTTCTTAGGTTGGTATAACATCGTTGCTAAAGTGGAATCGATTTATAAAGGTTCGTTAAAAATCCCTAATACGATTGAAAAGTTGTATGTGTCAGGCAGTGAGGATCATCTTTTTTTAAAGCCTCTACTAGAAGACTTAAAAAAAGATTTATATGCGAAAAAATTTGTGATTAACCACTGTGGACATGTGTGCAATATCGAAAAACATCGTGAATTTAATGATGTGTCGATTGACTTTTTACAAAAACAAGGAAAAGTCGAAGCGATCCCAAAAAGCTCATAAACCGATACAATAGGAGTGTTGAAATGAATATTTTCTTAACAGGCTCTACCGGTTTTCTCGGTGGAAAGTTGATCAAAAACTTAATCAAAGACGAAGCACATACGTTATACGTCCTTGTACGTAATGTTCAAAAGGGTGAGCGTATTTTATCCCAATTTACAAAAGAACAACAAGAACGAATTCACTTACTACAAGGAGATATAACGTTACCAGCTTGTGGGTTATCTAATGAAGCCCTTGAACAGCTGACAGATAAAGTTGATACATTCTATCATTTAGCAGCTCTTGTCAAATTTGACCTAGACTTGCGTGACGAATTATTTGCGGCGAACTATGATGGCACGAAAAACAGTCTCGAACTCGCCGCTCAACTAGGCGTTAAAAAATTCCTCTATGTAAGCACAGCTTATACAGTCGGAAAACGTTCCGTCGCGGTGGAAGAATTATACGATCCAGAAGTCGATTACCATAACCCTTATGAAGAGAGTAAAGTTAAATCCGAACATCTTGTTTTTTCTTATGCCGCTCAAATGGATGTTTCAATTTTGAGACCTTCAATTATTGTTGGAGACTCTAAAACAGGGGAAGCCGATTCTCAGTTCACCTTGTACGGATTTATGCGGGCAATTGATTTATTCAAACGCAGGGTCAATCGTAGCAAAGAGGGACAAGAACAAAGCTACCGCCTAGTCGCCAACAAAAATGGGACATCAAATCTAGTCCCTGTTGACTATGTCGCTGATGTGTTAAGTGTGGCAGCAACTAAAGCAAAACCGGGTGCTATTTACAATGTCACCAACCCAAAACCACCACATAATTATGACTTATTAATGATGTTACGTGACGCCTTACAATTTAATAATTTAGACGTCATAGAAGATACAAATGCCGACTATCAATTAACACCAGTCGAAGAAAAATTAAACGAAATGATTTCCGTTTTTAATGTGTACCTAGCCGGTTCGATTAATTTTCATGATGAAAATACACAGGAACTGCTAGCCGGAACTGCTGTTGAACATCTCGACATGAGTGATGAGACTGTCTTGATGATTATGGAAGCTTATTTTCAAGTGAAGTGATCATTCGGTAATTTTCGAAGTTTCTGTAGACGAGTTGGATAAATTCCGATAAATCATAGGAACATGTCGAAAGAGCGACACCTTTTTATGAATATGAATATGAAAGGAACCATAGCTACTATATGGTTCCTTTTTTTGGTAGGTTGATTTCGTTTGATGGCTCTTTGATTCCTTTTGTGGCTTTGATTCATCGGCTTTTGGCATCATTGGGAGGTTTTGATTTCCTTTGTGGCTCTTATTCGCCTGCTTTTGGCTTCATTGCTGGCCTTTGATTCCCTTTGCCGCTCTGATTCACCTGCTTTTGGAATCATTGCTGGCCTTTGATTCCCTTTGTGGCTCTTATTCATCGGCTTTCGGCATCATTGCTGGCCTTTGATTCCCTTTCACGCTTTGATTCATATACTTTCGGAATCATAGACACCCTATGATTCCCTTTGTAGCTCTTATTAATGTTCATTTGGCTTCTTTGGGAGGCTTTGATTGCTTTTGCGGCTCTTATTCACCTGCTTTTGGAATCATT
>NZ_ALPT02000134.1 GCF_000292245.2 Alkalihalobacillus alcalophilus ATCC 27647 = CGMCC 1.3604
TTGTGTTATTTTCGTTCTTTTTCCATTAACCATTTATCAACCCATTGTTTCGCTTCTTGCCAATTATACGTGCGGATGACGTTGTTTGGAATCGTTAAACGGTTGTACGGTGTGTCCATTAAGATAACGGGAATGTTAAATTCCTCCGCAATCGCAACGGCATTATCATGCTTGTCCTCAAAGAAAATATCAATTTTATGTGAACGGACCGCCTCTAATTTATCATGTTTTCCAACCATTTCAATATGATGATAAGGCAATTTAGTGTTTAGAAACCATTCCTTTGTCGTATCAAATAAGTGGTTTCTTCTTGCGGTAATATAAATGAGTTCGTGTTTTTTGTTCCATTCATGGATAATTTCGTTGGCGTAAGGAGCCATTTTCGCTTCTTTATAAATGAGGCTCTCATTTTGCCCCATCCACTTCCAAAAGTCATCTTCTGTAATATTTAAGATAGATGTTAAATCATATTCGGTTAAATCGTCTAAAGTTAAGGTTTTATTAAAATCCTTATTTAAGTAAGGAATAAATGTTGCTGGATCGGTTACTGTTCCATCGATGTCCAATCCGAAGCGTATTTTTTCTGTCATCATAAGCACCTCTTTTGTTAAAAAGTTCACGTCATATCCTACTACAATACATGATTTTGGGAGGCTGGTCTAGTTCATTTTCCTAAAGATGAAAAGATTAACTGCGATAAAACTTTTGATCTGCGTCATACTAAGACTGCTCCCCTAAACAAAGAAAGTGAGGGATTCGTATGGAAAAAGGGAAAGAATATAAAACGGATCCAGTCCGATTAGTTGACGACGATGATCCATCATTAACCTTTTTAAATACGCATGCTGATGGTCGTCGTGATACGCGGCCGATCAATGAAATGAAAGAAGATACAAGTGATTATGACGAGTCACAAGAGTCGGAGCCTGTTCATAATGATCAGAATGGCGGACAGCAGTTTAATGAAGAGACAGCTGCTGAATACGCTGCTTTAAATGGGATGTCTCCGGGGGGACGGCCATTTGATGCTGACCAATATGTGGTTCGTGATACGGATGAGGAAGTTGATCATGTAGATGTGGATAAAGATACTTCAACATCCGGTCGAGGTATCGGCACATTTGCTTTTGTGCTTTCTTTCTTGTCACTGTTCTTCTTGCCAGTATTGCTTGGAGCAGCTGGTATTGTCGTTGGATTTGTATCAAGGCATTACGGTGCTAAAGCACTAGGTAACTGGGCGATAGGATTAGGGGCTGTTTCAATCCTGTTGACTCTATTTTTTGCACCGTTCTTTTAGTTAAAACGGTGTCTGTTCAATAGGGGAGCTTTGGATAAATGTCCAAATAGAAAAGCATAAGCGAATGTCGCTTATGCTTTTTCTATTTCACGTTGCTTTGCGTAATGTTCTTCCGCTAATTTATCAATTTCTAACTTTAACTCCTCAACCATTGTGGCTTCAGGTACTTTACGAACGGTTTTTCCTTTCATAAATAAAAGTCCTTCACCTCGTGCACCAGCAATGCCAATATCGGCTTCTCTCGCTTCTCCTGGGCCATTTACGGCACAACCAAGAACGGCAACTTTAAGAGGAGCTTTAATTTTTGAAATGTATTCTTCCACTTCATTGGCAATACTAATTAAATCAATCTCAATTCTTCCGCAAGTTGGACAGGAGATGAGTGTAGCGGCATTTGAAGCAAGCCCAAATGATTTTAATAATTCGCGTGCGACCTTAATTTCTTCAACTGGATCGGCACTTAATGATATCCGCATTGTATTTCCAATTCCCATATTTAAAATAGCACCAAGACCTGCTGCACTTTTAACTGTACCAGCAAATAATGTACCACTTTCTGTAATTCCTAAGTGGAGAGGGTAATCAAAAGCTTGCGCTGCTTTTTCATAAGCTTCAATCGCTAAGTGAACATCAGAAGCTTTCATTGAGACGATGATGTCATGAAAATCTAAATCCTCTAAAATTTTAATATGATGAAGAGCACTTTCGACCATCCCATCAGCAGTAGGGTAGCCATATTTTTCGACAATTTTACGCTCTAAAGAACCAGCATTTACCCCAATACGAATCGGGATTCCTTTTTCTTTTGCGGCTTTTACAACAGCTTCTACTTTTTCACGGCGTCCAATATTACCTGGATTAATACGAATTTTATCGGCTCCGCTTTCGATCGCTTTTAATGCGAGCTTGTAATCAAAATGAATGTCGACTACAAGGGGAATATTAATACGTGCTTTTATATCAGCAATCGCTTCAGCTGCTCGCATGTCTGGACAAGCAACACGAACGATTTGACAACCTGCTTCTTCTAATCTAAGAATCTCAGCTACTGTCGCCTCAACGTCATGTGTTTTTGTTGTTGTCATACTTTGAATAATTACTTCGTCGTTTCCACCAATCGTCAAATTACCGACCTTGACTGGACGTGTTTTTGTACGATGCGTTAATGCGGTCATAGACCAATCGCTCCTTTTATACGAGGACTTAATTTAGTCAAGCTCGTTTGAGTTACGATACTATTTTATCAATGACCTATGAATTTTGGCAAGGAATATCTCCTTACTCCAGATAAAGAGGAAAAAGATACGTATGACCTATTTGGATTTTCTCAGGTTCAATTCCTTTATTTAATTGCTGAAAGTCATAAATCACTTCTTGAATTGAAACGGGAATGGGGCCACTATGTAAATGTTCGACTATTGATAAGACGGTATATCCTGGTTCAACGATTACTTCTTGGTAAAGGGAAACCTCATCAATTACTTGTGTAGTTTCTGTTTGTGTTTCGTCTTGTATTTGAGCTGCTTTTGCAGAAGTGGAGTTTTTTTCGGGTAAAGTTCCAGCTGTTAGATCATAATAAATGCTTGTTAAGGTAATAAAAGTAATGATTGTAAAAAGGAATTTTTTCATAAGCTTGTCCTCCTATTAACATCCTTTTGCCTCTATAGTATATGTGAGAATTAGGGAACATATGTCATGAATTTTTCCAAAAATATCGACTGCTTTTTTAAAAGGAGGCTAAAATGATGTCACGTAAAGGAGAAGGAAGTCACTTAGCGGTAGTTGGTGCGGTGATGATTGGTTTTTTGCCGTTTATAATGGTCCTTGGCAACTCATTATTTATTCCGCTTATCCCAAAGATTCAAATGGACTTACAGCTAACACCAGCAGAGGCTGGGTTATTTTTAAGTGTATTTTCTATGCCAGCCGCCTTGATTATTCCCTTAAGTGGTTTCTTTACGAATCGATTCGGCTATAAGAAAGTGATTTTGAGTGCTCTAATGATTTTAATTGTAGGTTCGTTGCTTTCGGTCATTGCGGTGTTTTATCCTAAGAGTCATTTATTCTCTTTATTGTTAGTTGGAAGGCTATTACAAGGGATTGGTGCTGGTTTGGTTACACCACTTGCTTTTATCATCTCAACGGATTGGTATAGCGGCAGGGAGCGTAATCAAGCTCTTGGAATGATTGAAGCTTTTAATGGTTTAGCGAAAGTCCTTAGTCCTATCATAGGGGTCGCGATTATTTTAATTAGCACATGGTCATTCAGTCTTGTCTTTTATTTCGTTTGTATTCTTTTGACATGGATAGGGATGTCGATTTTATTTACTTATAAAGCAGATGGGGGAAAGAAACAAAAGCCGCTCACCTTCCCTTTATTTTTAGAGGAATTTCGTAGTTCATGGCCACTTATTTTAGCGATTTTTGCCGTGGGATTTGGAGGGATGTTTGTCTTATTTGGCTATTTGGTTTATCTTTCTTATGAATTGGAAGGCTTTTATTTAGTGGAGGGTTTACAAAAGGGGGTTCTTCTTTCTATCCCATTTGCTTGTTTGACAATTTCCAGTTATTTCAGTGGGAAAATGAGCCTTCCTACAATTTATTTACGTACGAAAATGATAGTAGCAGGAATGATTATCATGTTTTTAGGGATTCTATTACCCATTCTTTCTTTTGAGCTCATTTCTCTCATGATTGGTTCATCCCTGTATTCAATCGGATTTGGAATCTTCTTGTCATTAGCAAGTCAAGTGTTGGCCATATCAATATCAAGGCAAATTAAATCGATAACATTTTCCTTATATTCAATGGTCCGTTTTCTCGGTGTTGCCTTAGGACCGGTTTTTTATAGTTATTGGATTAATGATGCTGAGCAAATCAGGTTTACAAGTTTGTCGTTAATTGGTTTATTGCTTATAATATGGATAATTATCTATCAATCAGGAAACATTGATCGTCTAGATGAGGGGGCGGTTAATTGATGATAAAAAAGTCTATTAAATCTGCTACTTTTTCACTTAACTTGTCGGTAAAAAGGCTGTATTTTACAATTTTACACAAGCTGAAACGTGTCAATTAGGACAAAAGACCCTTTTATTTTGTTTGAAAAATGTGTTTTCTATTGAGTAGGGCCAATTTATTGATAGGCTGTTGGTAAAAGCAGGAAACTGCTAAAAAAAGGGGTCGATGAAATGAATAAGAGATGGAAAAAGGTACTGATTTGCTTGATGCTTTTTGCCTTATTATGGCCAACATTAGCATTTGCTGACGCAGTACCAGGAGATATTATTATCACATTAGGAGAAGATTTAAATAACGAACAAAAGCAACGTGTGTTAGACGATATGGGTGTTAAGGAAAGTGATGTTGAGATTATTTACGTCACGAATCAAGAAGAACATCAATATCTAGGGGAGTATGTGAACGCAGCGACGATCGGAACAAGAGCGATTTCCTCGTCAAAAATTACACTTGCCGAGCCTGGGACTGGGATAACGGTTGAAACGAATAATGTGTACTGGGTCTCTGAAGGAATGTATGCTAATGCTTTGATTACAGCTGGGGTTGAAGATGCGGTTATTTATGTCACAGCTCCATTTAGTGTCTCAGGAACTGGAGCTTTAACAGGGCTTATCAAAGCATATGAAATTGCAACAGATACGATTATTCCAGAAGAACAGAAGCAAATTGCCAATGAAGAAATTGTGAAAACGTCCGAACTTGGTGAATCAATCGGTGTTGATGAAGCGACTGAATTAATGAACCGTATTAAAGAGGAAATGGCTAATAATCCAGTCGAAACAGAAGATGACCTACGTGAGCTCATTCGTCGAGTGGCAGCAGAACTAGGCATTACTTTAACAGATACAGAATTGGATGGTTTAGTTTCTTTATTTATGAGAATGAAAGATTTAAACATAAATTGGGATGATGTGAAATCACAAATATCCAAAGTTCGTGATAACTTAGATGACATTTTAAACAGTGAACAAACCCGTAACTTTCTTGAAAAGTTTTTGGATTTTTTAGGTAGTGTTGTTGATTCAATTAGAGGCTTTTTTAGTTCAAGCAATTAAGTAAATAAAAGACTGCTTCAAAAGGTCGTTTGACTTTTGGGGCGGTCTTTTTTATGTTGAGTGGCATCGAGACGACGTGCAGGTCAAGGCGGAGGGCGGTTGTCATGAGTAGAGTACAAAAAACATGGATAAGTAATGAAACGAGTGTGATAACCGGATTACGGTACGAAAAAGTGGGAATAGGTAATGAAAAAGTTGGGATGGCGGAATTAGGGAGTGAATAACCGCGGATAAGTAATGAAAAAGTTGGGGTGGCCAAATTACGTAGCGAAAAACGAGTAATAGGTAATAAAAAAGCTGAGCTGCCAAAATTAGAGTACGAAAAACCAGAGATAAGTAATGAAAAAGCCGAGCTGGCCAAATTACGTAGCGAAAAACGAGTAATAGGTAATAAAAAAGCTGAGTTGCCAAAATTAGAGTACGAAAAACCAGAGATAAGTAAT
>NZ_ALPT02000135.1 GCF_000292245.2 Alkalihalobacillus alcalophilus ATCC 27647 = CGMCC 1.3604
GCATAAGAGAAACCTCTGTCGGCAAAGAAATGCGCTGGCAAGTACGCTCTGTTCCCAAGAATCTCCCACTTCAAGCGTTAGCTAAGTGGCGAGTAGTTCAACAAGAGGCAAAAACATATTATAATAGGACTAGAAAGTTTAGATGAGGAATGAGGGAGAGCGTTATGAAATTTGTCCATACAAACGTATATAGTGAATTTAGCTTACTCTCTTCAACCAATCGAATAGAGGAATTAGTTGAGCAAGCGAGCATATTAGGGTATGAGGCTCTTGCCTTAACTGACCACCATGTAATGTATGGGGCCGTTTCCTTTTATAAAGCATGCTTAAAGTTTCAGATCAAACCTTTAATTGGATTAGAGGTAACCATTTTTGATGAGGGTAGGCGAGAGCCATTTCTTTTACGGCTATTAGCGAAATCAAATGACGGTTATCGTTCTTTAAATAAGCTCTCGACCATTCTAGGATTAAAGGAATCAAAAAGAGCTTATTTATCAAAAGAAGAATTTTTACGATATACAGAAGCTTGTTTGATCATCATTCCATATTATGAAGGACCACTTGAAGCTTATTTAAAGAGGAAGGAACAAATGAATGCCGAACAATGGTTATTGAGTTGGTTCCCAGATGATTTTATTGATAAAAAAGATGTTTACTTGGAATTAAGTGGCGAAAGGGAACAGGATGAATGGTCTCATCGTCAGCTTGTTTCGATCGCAGAGCAACGAGGCTGGAATTGTCTTGCTGGTCATCCAATCCGCTATTTACAAAAAGAGGACGTCTCAAGCTATGTTGTATTAAAAGCGATTCAATCGGGTCACTTAATGGAGCGGATTGAGTTGAAGTCCTATGAAGAACAAGCGTTTTTCCTTCCAAAGGAAAGGTTCAAACAAATAAGTTCTAACATGTCGGCCTATCAATCCATGGAAGAAATGATAAATAAAAGCGAAGTTGTTTTGTCATTTGAGGAGACGCTAATGCCTAAGTTTCCACTTCAGGATGGACAAACAGCTGAGAAAACGCTTCGAGAGCTATGTTTACAAGGGTTAAAAAAGAGATATGAAAATCCAAGTGAAGAGGCATATAGTCGCCTAGATTATGAGTTGAATGTTATCAATAGTATGGGTTTTACCGATTATTTTTTAGTTGTGTGGGATTTTATTCGGTATGCCAAAGAATCTGGGATTTTAGTAGGTCCTGGTCGTGGTTCTGCTGCGAGTTCCCTTGTGGCCTTTGCATTAGCTATCACCGAAATCGATCCTTTAAAATATAATTTGTTATTTGAGCGTTTCTTAAACCCAGAAAGACAATCGCTGCCAGATATTGATGTTGACTTTCCTGATCACCGTCGAGAAGAAGTCATTCAATATGTGCAAAAAAGATATGGGAAAAATTATGTGGCCCAAATTTTAACATTTGGAACATTTGCCGCAAAAGCAGCTATCCGTGATGTCGGGAAAGTATTAGGATTACATGCTTTTGAAATTGAGAAAGCAGCAAAGCTAATCCCTTCAAGACCTGGAATAACATTAGAAAAAGCGATAAGTAGCAACGAAGAGCTTAGCGACTTTTTGAATGAGTCAAAAGAACTTGAACAATTAAAGTGTCTTGCTTTAAAAATTGAAGGATTACCGAGACATTCGTCGACCCATGCGGCAGGTGTTATCATTAGCGAGAAGCCGTTAACAGATATCATCGCCTTGCAATCAGGACAAGATGGGATTTATTTAACGCAAGCGACAATGGGCGTTTTAGAAGAGGTTGGTTTTGTTAAATTTGACTTTTTAGGGTTAAGGAATTTAACGATGTTAGAAAGAGTCCAGGACGCTGTTTATGCACATATAGGCAAAAAAATTGATCTACTTCATTTGCCACTTGATGATGTGAAAGTGTATGAGGAGCTATCTAAAGGTGAGACAACGGGTGTCTTTCAATTAGAGTCCGATGGAATGCGAGGGGTTTTAAAACAATTAAAGCCAAGTCAATTTGAGGACATTGTTGCTGTAAATGCTTTGTATAGGCCAGGTCCGATGGATTTTATTCCAACTTATATTCAAGGGAAAAATGAACCAAATCATAAAGTTAGTTATTTGCATCCAGATTTAGAACCGATTCTCTCATCCACTTATGGGGTCATTGTTTATCAAGAGCAAATCATTCAAATTGCGGTTAAATTAGCTCATTATAGTCTTGCTGAAGCGGATATTTTAAGAAGAGCAATTAGTAAAAAAATAAAAGACTTTACAGGCGGAAAAAGCAGGATTTATTAACCGCTCAATGGAAGTTGGATATACAAAAGAAATGGCGGAACGAATATTTGATTTAATTGAACGGTTTGCCAATTATGGATTCCCGCGTAGCCATGCCGTTGCTTATAGTTTTATAAGTTATCAATTGGCTTATGTAAAAGTGCATTATCCAGCTGCTTTTTATGCTGCTTTATTTTCAGGTGTACTTCATCAAAAAGAAAAAATGCTCGATTATATTCAAGAAGCAAAGCGGGCGAAGGTTCCTTTATTACCACCTTCTCTTGAGAAAAGTGAGATCCGGTTTTCGTTGGAGGAAGATGGAATCCGAATCGGTTTTTTATCGCTTGACCATATCGGTTATCAAGTGGCGGCGTTTTTAGTTGAAAGCCGAAATCAAGAATTGCCAGATAATTTGTTTGACTTTTGTGTGAAAATGGACAGTAAACTAATTAATAAAAAGGTTGTTGAAAGTTTAATTAAATCAGGAGCACTTGATTATTTCAAAAAGGACCGGGCTGTGTTATTAGCAAGCGTTGATGAGGCATTTGAATATGCTCAAAAAGTGCATGATTTTAAAGCGGAAATGGATGGTCTATTTACTTTATCATTAGAACCACCTTACTATTTAGAGCAGGAACATTTGAGTGAGTTGGAGAAATTAGAGTATGAGCATGAAGTGTTAGGATTTTATTTGTCAGGGCATCCCATTTTGCAATATGAACGAGTGTTTGAGACTTATAAGCGTGAAACGATTGATGATGTTCTAAATCATTCGCCACATATTACAAGAATCGCGGCTTTAGTGCTTGAAAGTAAACAAATCAAAACAAAAAAAGGCGATCAAATGGCCTTTGTTGAAATGAGTGATGAAACAAACCGTATCGATGCGGTTGTTTTTCCAGCTGTTTGGAAGAATAACTCAGCCTTGTTTAAGCAAGGTCAATTGCTTTTTTTAGAAGGAAAAGTAGATCAATCTCGAAATAAGAGTCAATTTATTGTAAACAAAGTGATGGATTTAACTCGTTTACTTCAAAAGCAACAGCGACTTTTTATTCGAATTCCAAAAGAACAAAATGAAAAAGGGATATTAGAAAAAATCACAGAGATTCTACGACCGTTTTATGGGGAAACACCTGTCATTGTTTTTGATGAAGCCAAGGAACAAAAAATTCAATTAAACTTTTTTATTAATAAAGAGAGCCAAGCAATCGCGATATTAAAGGATTTGCTTGGAGATGAGAACGTAGTCATCGGGGAATAAATGTCCCACTTTTATGAGAAAGGCTTGGCTAATATGTTCCTATCATTTATAATGAGAATGTTTTAGTGGTCAGACCAGTGTGTCAAATCCCAGAAAATAGAACCGTAAGTAGGAGAAAATAAGGAGAGTGACCGTTGTGTCCACATTGAAGGAAGAAGCACTACATATCCATCGTATTAATCAAGGAAAGCTTGAATCAAAATCAAAAGTTCCAGTGAAAACAGCAAACGATTTAAGTTTGGCTTATTCTCCTGGTGTTGCAGAGCCTTGCAAAGAGATTTTTGAAGATGTAGAGACTGTTTATGAGTACACGATGAAAGGCAATATGGTAGCTGTAGTAAGTAATGGGACAGCTGTATTAGGCCTTGGGAACATTGGGCCAGAGGCTTCTTTACCAGTTATGGAAGGTAAAGCTGTTTTATTCAAATCTTTTGCAGGTGTTGATGCTTTTCCAATTTGTTTACGTTCAACAGATGTTGATCAAATTGTCGAGACAGTAAAGTTACTAGAGCCGACATTTGGTGGAGTTAATTTAGAAGATATCGCGGCTCCAAGCTGCTTTGTCATTGAAGAACGATTAAAGAAGGAAACAAATATCCCTGTTTTCCATGATGATCAACATGGAACAGCGATTGTTACATTAGCTGGTTTAATTAATGCTTTAAAAATCACCGGAAAAAAGATGTCAGATATTAAAGTTGTAGCTAATGGTGCGGGTGCTGCTGGAATTGCTATTATTAAATTATTACGTCGTATGGGCGTGCGTGACATTGTGATGTGTGACTCAAAAGGGGCCATTTTTGAAAATCGTTCTTATGGTATGAATGATGTGAAAGCTGAAGTGGCTAAATATACAAATCAAGATCAAAAAGAAGGAACTCTTGCTGATGTGATTCAAGGCACAGATGTGTTTATTGGTGTTTCTGTTGCAGGTGCTTTAACAAAAGAGATGATTGAATCGATGAATAATGACCCAATCATTTTTGCAATGGCAAACCCTGATCCTGAAATTATGCCTCATGTTGCAAAAGAAGCAGGGGCAAGTGTTATCGGTACAGGGCGTTCTGACTTTCCAAACCAAGTGAATAATGTCCTAGCATTCCCAGGTATTTTTAGAGGAGCTTTAGATGTAAGAGCCACACATATTAACGAAGAAATGAAGGTAGCTGCTGTTTATGCAATTGCTGATTTGGTAAGTACAGAAGAATTAAGCGTTGATTATGTGATTCCAGCTCCATTTGATACTAGAGTAGCTCCAGCTGTAGCAGCAGCAGTTGCAAAAGCGGCGATGGAGACGGGCGTAGCTAGAAAAAAGGTTGACCCAGAAGAAGTGGCGGAAAAAACAAGAAAGCTCGCGATTATCGGAAACGATTAATGGATTGAACTTGAGTAGAGGTGTGAATCGATTAAGTGAGCAATCAGTCTAAACGTTTTATAGATGTTATTAAGCAATTAAACCATTTTATTATGGAAGAGCGATTAACGAACGGAGACAAGCTTCCGTCAGAGCGAGAGCTTAGCGAGCGTTTAGGTGTTGCTCGCTCTTCTGTTCGTGAAGCGTTAAGAGCACTGGAATTATTAGATCTTATTGAAACAAGACGAGGCGAAGGAACCTTTTTTAATGCGACGGGGAGTCATCGCCTCGTCGATATTATTTTAATGTATATGCTTAAAGACGATACAGCCAAAAAAGATTTAAAAGAAACAAGAAGGATTATCGAGTTAGATGCGATTCGTCTAGGATTAAAAAACATATCATCCAATCTGATTAAAAAGTTAGAAGAGATCTATTCTACTCAGATAAATGCTTCCTTCGACAAACAGTTTGAACTTGATTATGAGTTCCATAAAACACTGGTCGAAGCTTCAAACAATAAATTATTAATAAATATTTGGGTCTCTTTAGTTGATTTTCATAAAGCGACAATTGACACTCAGAAATTAGTAGCTGATCCTAAAAAAAAGCTCGAGGATCATCGAAAGATATTATATTTGCTTAAAGAACAGAATAAAAAAGAAGCCCTTTTGTTAATAGAACAACATTTAGAAAGCAATCATTTTTAACCTTTTCTCTGTTTATTAACGAAGGATTGAATCATTTATCATTTCCCGACAGAACACTCCCTCTTCAATCGTGTGAAGGGAGAAGCCCAACGATAAGGGGGAGATGAATGGCGGTTGGCGGTAGCCAAAGAGATTCTTGTTAAGGTATAATAAGAACATACATTCCTATTGGGGGTGAAAA
>NZ_ALPT02000136.1 GCF_000292245.2 Alkalihalobacillus alcalophilus ATCC 27647 = CGMCC 1.3604
TCCTTTTGCTCCTTCCCTTTTATTGCCTCCATCACCATTTGGTTACCTCTTTTCCATTCTCTCCTTCCCATTTATTGTCTCCATCTCTATTTGGTTACCTCTTTTCCATTCTCTCCTTCCCATTTGTTGTCTCCATCTCCATTTGGTTACCTCTTTTCCATTCTCTCCTTCCCATTTATTGCCTCCATCTTCATTTGGACACCTCTTTTCCTTTTGTTCTTTCCCTTTTATTGCCTCCATCTCCATTTGGTTACCTCTTTTCCTTTTGCTCTTTCCCTTTTATTGTCTCCACCTCCATTTGGTTACCTCTTTTCCTTTTGCTCTTTCCCATTTATTGTCTCCATCTTTTTGCTAACCACCAGCCTTTACTTTTTTCTCGGCTTACAACCCAAATAGCCCCAGTAAGCACACTGCCTACTGGGGCTATAAATCTAAGCAATATTTATCTCGTGATTACATTTAATGTCACTTCTACATTACCCCTTGTTGCTTTTGAATAAGGGCAAAAGTCGTGAGCTTTATGTACAAGCTCATTTGCTTCCTCATCTGATACGCCTTGAACGAGGGCATTTAGTGTTACGGCAATTTTAAAACCACCATCACTTGAATCCTTGACTAAACTTACTTCGGCTTCAATTTCTGATTCAATTTCTTTTTTCGCCTTTGAAGCGATTAAATTTAACGCTCCATCAAAGCAAGCCGCATATCCAGCCGCAAATAATTGCTCTGGGTTTGTTGCATCCTTAACCTCTTCACCTGCTTTTGGCATCTTTAATTTTAAATCAATGACCCCATTCTCTGATTGAACATGTCCTTCTCGTCCACCATGTGCTTTTGCTTGTGCTGTTAAAATTGTATCTCCCATTATCAAAACTCCTTCCTAAATTAAGAACACTCTGTTTAACTATTCACTTTTTGAGCTAAAATTAAACACCTTTATATAAGTTCGACAAAAAAAGATCATACCCTTCTAAAAGAGTATGATCGATTCATTTTTAATGTTTGATAATCTCATGAATAAGTGGAGGAGAAGTCACTAACTCATTTGTTAATTGATACGCCTCATAGATAATTTGTTGTACTTCTTCTACTTGTTTGTCATTACTATGTAACGTAACAAGCGATTCGCCTTGTTCAACATAATCACCGATTTTTTTGTTTAAAATAAGACCAACTGCTAAATCAATTTCTGCCTCTTTTGTTGGTCGACCTGCTCCTAGCTTCATAGCAGCCGTTCCAATCTTGTCAGCGATGATTTCTGCTACATAGCCGCTTTTTGGCGATGGTACTTCTAGTTTATAAGTGGCCTCTGGTAATTTTTCAAGCTGATCAACAATCGAATCGTCACCACCTTGAGCCCGAATAAATGTTTTAAAGGTTTCAAGCGCTTTGCCGCTACGAATTACTTCTTCTAATTTTGTTCTAGCCTCTTCTATTGAACTCGCTTTTTCGGCTAAATAGACCATATAACTTCCTAACGTTAAACATAATTCATGTAAATCACTAGGCCCTTCCCCTTTTAACAGTTCAATCGCTTCTTTTACTTCTAAAGCATTTCCAACGGTTTGTCCGAGTGGTTGATTCATATCCGAAATAATCGCCATTGTTTGACGTCCTAGCTCATTACCGATTTCAACCATTGCAGTCGCTAATTCTTTCGCTTGCTCAAACTCCTTCATAAAAGCACCAGAGCCAACTTTTACATCTAAAACAATCGCTTCTGCCCCAGAGGCAATTTTTTTACTCATAACAGAGCTTGCAATGAGTGGAATCGAATTAACCGTTGCGGTCACATCACGTAAACTGTATAGCTTTTTATCAGCTGGTGTTAAATTATTTGTTTGACCAACAACCGCTACTTTATGTTCATTTACTTGTTTTAAAAACTGTTCCGTGTCCATTTCAACCGAGAAACCTGGGATCGCTTCAAGTTTATCAAGAGTTCCCCCTGTATGACCTAAACCACGGCCCGACATTTTCGCAACCGGTACCCCTACTGAAGCAACGAGTGGTGCTAAAGCAATCGTCGTTTTATCACCGACACCACCAGTAGAGTGTTTATCTACTTTTATACCTTCAAGCGATGATAAGTCAATCTTATCGCCTGAATTGACCATCGCCATTGTCAATTCAGCCCGCTCTGCTTTTGTCATGTCCTGAAAAAAGATCGCCATTGATAAAGCTGACATTTGATAATCAGGAATATCACCTTTTGTATAATTAGAAATAATAAAATGAATTTCTTCCTTTGTTAACTCTAAACCATCTCTTTTTTTCTCGATTAAATCAACCATCCTCATTTGGCATCCCCCATTCACAAGTTACATTTTTTTGATTGTCTCTTTTACTAAATCAAGGAAATCAGTTTTTACTCTTTCAGTCGTTTCAATAACTTCATCATGTGATAATGGTTGTGGTAAAATCCCTGCTGCCATATTCGAAATGCATGAAATTCCTAAAACGTCTAAACCAGCATGACGGGCTACAATCACTTCAGGAACAGTTGACATTCCAACCGCATCCCCACCAATTGCTCGAATCATGCGAACTTCTGCCGGAGTTTCATAAATTGGACCTGTGTTGGCCACATAAACACCTTTTTGAACTTTAATTCCTAACTCACCAGCAACTGACTCGGCAACCTCACGTAATTGTGGGCAATAAGCTGTTGACATATCCGGAAAACGAACACCTAGTTCTGGATCATTTGGTCCAATTAATGGATTTTGGTACATATTATTAATATGATCGGTAATTAGCATTAAGTCTCCTGCCTCAAACTCCATATTAACTCCACCAGCAGCATTAGTAACAATTAATTGTTCGACCCCTAGCTCCTTCATAACACGGACAGGATATGTGACATGATCAAGTGGATAACCTTCATAATAGTGGAATCTTCCTTGCATAGCGACAACATTTTTTCCTTTTAATTCTCCAAATACGAGTTGACCTGCATGTCCTTCAACCGTAGATACTGGAAAATGAGGAATGTCTGAATAAGAGATTTTAATTGGATTTTCAATTTCATCCGCTAATAAACCAAGTCCTGATCCTAAAATAAGACCAATTTTTGGTGCTTGGATTTTTTTCTCATTTAAATAGTCGACCGTTTCTAATAATTTCACTTTTGTTGTCATTTTTATAATCCCCCTATAACTCTTTTAAAAAGCTTGTCCCTAGTTTTGGTAAAGCGACGGCAAAGTTTTCAGCAATCGTGGCCCCTATGTCTGCAAAGGTATCTTTTACTCCTAATGAAGTTCCAGATTGTTGATTTTTTGTATACGTTAACAAAGGTACAAATTCTCTTGTATGATCCGTTCCTTTAAAAGTCGGATCATTGCCGTGGTCTGCCGTAATAATTAATAAATCTTTCTCTTTTAAATGGTTCATTACTTCAATCAATTGTCGGTCAAATTGTTCTAAAGCTTCACCATAACCGATTGGATCTCTTCTATGCCCATATTTCGCATCAAAATCAACGAGGTTTAAAAAGGCTAAACCGGTAAAATCTCGCTCCATCACGTTAAGCAATTTTTCCATACCATCATCATTTGAGACCGTTCGAATTGCATCAGTAATTCCTTCTCCATCATAAATATCTGAAATTTTTCCTAAAGCAATCGAATCAAAACCACCATCCATCAATTCATTCATTACCGTACGAGCAAATGGTTTTAAAGCGTAATCATGTCGATTAGCCGTTCGCTCCCAAGCTCCCTCTGCTCCAATAAATGGTCTTGCGATAATTCGTCCTAAACGATACGGAGGTTTGAGCGTCATTTTGCGAGCTTTTAAACAAATCTCATACAGTTCTTCTAAAGGAACAACCTCTTCGTGAGCCGCAATTTGTAAGACAGAGTCAGCTGACGTATACACAATTAAATCTCCTGAGCGGACATGCTCTGCCCCTAACTCATCTAAAATTTCCGTTCCAGATGCGACTTTATTCCCGATTACTTTTCGGCCTGTTTCCTTTTCAAGTTGCTCAATCAAATCTGGTGGAAAACCTTCTGGAAACACCTGAAAAGGTTCTTTAATATGTAAGCCCATAATCTCCCAATGTCCAGTCATCGTATCTTTCCCACTTGATGCTTCTTGCATTTTCCCATAGTGACCAATCGGCTGTTGGACTTTTTCTACCCCTTTAATCGGTTCAATGTGAGCTAAACCCATTCTCGCCATATTTGGCAGCTTTAATCCGTTCATCGCCTTGGCAATATTCCCTAAAGTATGCGAACCAACATCTCCAAATTGATCAGCATCTGGAGCTTCTCCAATCCCAACAGAGTCCATGACAATTAAAAATATTCTTTCATAATCTCTCACTAAAAAACCCCTCCAACTTCCCATTCTTTTCTTTTGTTATTATACCCAACTCTCTCATAATACGAGCAAAAGCGTAAACGTCAGAAGTCTGACCTCTGATAGTAAAAAAGAAAATTTATCCTCACCAATTCCTCTTTTAAGCACGTGGATGGAACTGGGAATAAACATCTTTTAATCTCGTTTTTGTCACATGAGTATAAATTTGAGTTGTTGATATATCAACATGTCCAAGCATTTCTTGTACCGCTCGTAAATCGGCTCCATTTTCTAATAAATGAGTGGCAAATGAATGCCTTAACGTATGGGGAGATAATTCTTTTGTTATCCCTGCATCCTTTGTTAATTGTTTTAAAATCTTCCAAAAACCTTGTCTCGTTAATGGTCGCCCGTAATGATTTACAAATAAGCTATCATGTTGATTCTTTTTTAACAAGTGCCCTCTCGCTTTATCCAAATAACGCTCGATTTCTTTTACGGCTGTATTCCCTAAAGGAATAATTCTTTCTTTGTTGCCTTTTCCAATACAACGGATAAAACCCATTGATAAATGAATATCACTCAAACTTAATTGAGTCATTTCAGTTACTCGCATTCCTGTTGCATACAAGAGCTCTAGCATCGCCTTATTTCGGATTTGGATCGGCTTTGTTCCATCCGCCATTTCTAATAAAGCCTCTACTTCTTCTAATGCTAATATTTTTGGGAGTCGTTTTGATGCTTTTGGCATTTCGATTAAATCAGATGGATCATGATCCAAATGTCGCTCCCTCACTTGATATTGATGAAAGGCTCGAATTGTTGATAATGTTCTAGCAAGTGTCGAAGCGGCTTTTCCTTGTTCTTTTAAGAAAAACAAATATTGTCGAATCGAGTCTCGTTTAACCGCTTGGTAGGAGGTTATTTGTTCAACCTTTTGTAAATATCTTTGATAAGCAATCAAGTCTCGTCGGTAGGACAGTATTGTATTTTCGCT
The DNA here is from genome assembly GCF_000292245.2 of Alkalihalobacillus alcalophilus ATCC 27647 = CGMCC 1.3604. Lineage (GTDB taxonomy): Bacteria > Bacillota > Bacilli > Bacillales > Bacillaceae_D > Alkalihalobacillus > Alkalihalobacillus alcalophilus. The sequence goes on from NZ_ALPT02000136.1 coordinate 5,303, forward strand.
TAGCCCTCGTTCAATTCGAATATAATCGATAAAATCAGTTATCATTTTATCCAAAAGTAAACGCCCCTCATTATTATTCACCTAGACGGTAGAACCACATTAATCGATTAGTCATGGTATCCGGTTCAGCTGAATCCATTTGAAAAACTTTGACCGCTTTTCCAAGTGGCTCATCGTATCGGTGCATGCTTTCATACTCGGCACTTATCCATAGAATACCATAATAAAACAAAGCTGTGCATCCCATAAATATGATAAG
>NZ_ALPT02000137.1 GCF_000292245.2 Alkalihalobacillus alcalophilus ATCC 27647 = CGMCC 1.3604
ATACATAATATTTAAGAGCTATAAACTATCTTATTTGGGGAAATAAAACCAAAATGAGATGGTTTTTTTGTTTTGCGGAAGGTTCAGTTGCCCCAAAAACGTTTAAATAGAAAAAAGAGCAATCGTTTATTTGGGATGGAAAAAATTTTATCTTTTTTTCATTTTACCTCCTGTTTTTAGTGGGTATTTCATTATGTAATAAACACGAAAAGATATTATTCGTAATGGATTAAAATAGGGAAAATACGAAAAATACTTATTTTTTATAGTAAAGGACCATTTAGTGAAAATCAATTTAAGATTTAAATGTTTTATTTTTGCAACGAAAGTTTAAAAAAGCTATTGAATTTCAGAATGTTTAGATATATTATAAAATTCAGATAGTTAATTTAATCAAGGCTAGGTTTTTGAAAGCGCATTCATAAAAAAGGGAGGATTTTAATAATGAAAAAGTCACCGATTTTATTTGTCACAATGTTTCTTTTGGTAGTCTTTCTAACGGCCTGTGGTAATAGTGCAATTCAAAGTACTGGTTCTTCGAATGAGCAGCCGAGTAATAATGGCACAAATGAAGAAACAGATGAACAAGGAGTTGTTAAGATTGGAAGTATTTTACCCTTTTCTGGTGTCTACGCTTCACTTGGAAAGGATTTATCTGATGGCATGAAACTGTATTTTGATCAAGTAGATTGGGAAGCAGGCGGTGTGAAAATTGAAATGATTGAAGAAGACACAGAAGCAGATCCTCAAGTGGCTTTACGAAAATTACGAAAATTAATGGATCAAGATCAGATTGATATCTTAACAGGTGCGGTTAGTACAGCAGTCGCTTATGCGGTCCGTGATGAAGTAGATTCAAATCAGTTACCGTATTTAGCTTCTCATGCGGGTGGAAATGATTTAACAAGAGCTCAAAGAAGTGATTATATTTGGCGCTCTTCGTTTTCTTCATGGCAAATAGGTCATTCAATGGGAGCATGGGCTTACGAGAATATTGGTGAAAAGATTTATATGGCTGCTGCGGACTATGCATTTGGCCGCGAAGTATCGGCTGCTTTTAAAGAGGCTTATGAAGCGGCTGGCGGAGAAATTGTTGGTGAGGTGTACCCGCCACTTGGAAATAATGATTATGCTTCTTACTTAACAACAATTGGTTCAGCTGAAGCAGATGGGGTTTATGGATTTTTTGCCGGAAGTGATGCGGTACGATTTGTTCAACAATATGAACAGTACGGTTTAAAGGAACGATTTCCTTTAATTGGTTCAGGTTGGCTCGTTGCTGAAGATTTACGAGAGTCGATTGGGATGGCAGCTGAAGGGGCTTTTGTCTCTACTTTTTGGGACTACAATTTAGAAACAGCAGAAAACGAAGAGTTTGTGACAGCTTATGAGGAGGCTTATGACCGTCGACCGACGATTGAATCATTAGAAGGATATGATGCTGCTAGAATCATTGTTGAAGCTCTTACGGCTCTTGATGGTGATGTACAAGATCCAGACAAAATTGTTGAGGCGATTTCAGAAGTTGAATTTGTTAGCCCGCGAGGACCAATCAAGTTCGATCAAGACACTCATCACATTATTCAAAACCTTTATATTACAGAAACCGTAGTTGAGGGAGATAGAACAGAAAATAAAATTTTAGAAACTGTGGAGTCCGTCCAAGACCCAGGTGAATAAGGGTTCAAAATGGGATTGCTTATTGGCGGGGGGAGTTCTTGCCCCCGGCTAGTTAATACTTGATCAATAGAAAGAGAGGGGTATTGATGTGGATATTATCGGAGCACAGTTAGTGAATGGATTATCATACGGATTATTGTTATTTATTATCACTTGTGGACTTTCGCTCGTGTTTGGAATATTAGGGGTTTTGAATTTAGCCCATGGTTCTTTGTATATGTTTGGTGCTTATATTGCTTACTCCTTAACGGCAACCTTTTCACAAAGTTTTTGGTTGGCTCTCATTATTGCTCCTCTTAGTGTTGCTTTAATTGCATTGGTCGTGGAACGAGTTTTACTTCGCCCCACTTATCAGCTCGGTCATTTGTCTCAAGTGCTGCTGACATTTGGTTTAGCATATGTTTTTCATGACATTGCCTCCATTATATGGGGCTCGAATGTCTTAACGATTGTCGTACCGGACGTTTTTTCGGGTTCAATCTCGTTATTTAATCAGGTTTTTCCGGTTTATCGTTTAGTCGTTATTCTTGTCGGAATATTAATCGCCACTATTTTGTGGTATATCCAGAGCCAAACAAGGTGGGGGGCAATTATCCGTGCTGGCTTAAGTGATAAGGAGATGGTTGGGGCATTAGGTGTTAATATTAAGCTCGTGTTTACGGTTGTCTTTGTGATTGGAGGATTGTTAGCTGGTTTTGGTGGTGTTGTAGCAGCGCCGATTTTAGGGATTTATCCTAGTATGGAATTTCAAACACTTATATTAGCTTTAGTTGTGCTAGTCATTGGTGGGCTTGGTTCAATTGCAGGTACACTCGTAGCAAGTGTACTTGTCGGTATTGTTGAAACCTTTAGTCGCTTTTTATTCCCTGAACTTAGTATGTTTCTCATTTTTGGCTTAATGGCGATTGTTTTAGTCGTCAAACCAAATGGATTATTAGGAAAGAAGGTGGCCTAAATGAAAACATTCGTTTCATATGTAACGGTTCTCGTTTTATTAGGTTTAGCACCGTTTGTTTTATCGTTGTTTCATATTAATCTTCTTTCAGAAATTTTAATTTTAGCCATCTTTGCTTTAAGTTTAAACATCCTCGTAGGCTATACGGGCCTTGTTTCTTTAGGTCATGCTGCTTTTTTTGGAGTTGGTGCTTATACAGCGGCATTAACTGCCCAAAATTTATCAAGTAATTTGTTTATAACTATTGGTTTAGCTATTATTTGTTCCCTGATTGTCGCAGCACTTATTGGAATCTTTTGTATGAAAGTAAGCGGGTTTTATTTCTTGATGCTGACACTCGCTTTTTCGCAAATGATTTATTCGTTTGTTTATCAATCGACGTCGTTAACAGGTGGATCAAATGGATTATCAGGCATTCCGAGAGTAAGCATTGGCGATTTTCAATTTGGGAATCCTGTTCTCATTTTTTATCTCATTCTCGCAGTCTTTATGCTTGCTTATTTTGGTTTACGCCTTTTTGTTCAATCGCCATTTGGCCAAGTGTTGATTGGTATCCGCGAAAATGAAACCCGAGTTAAATCAATGGGCTACAATACTGGCTTATATAAATACTTTGCGTTTATTATTGCTGGGGCAATTGGTGGCTTAGCGGGCTCATTATATACGTTTTTCAACGGATTTATAGCCCCGACTGATGTGTATTGGACAATGTCAGGCGCTGTTCTCATTATGGTTTTAATAGGAGGAGCGGGGACAATGCTTGGACCTGTACTTGGGGCCGCTTTGATTGTGACGATGGAAACGGTCATTAGTTCATACACAAACTCGTGGATGTTAATAATCGGTGCAACCTTTATCATCTTTGTCATTTTCTTTCCAAAAGGATTGGTAGGTATCGGGCAATCGCTTTATCATTTGTTTTTGAAAAATAAAAGAAAGGGCAAGGTTGATGACAAATCAGAAGCGGCTTAACATCTTTTAAAACGAAAATTATGCATAAACAAATGAATAAGTGAAAGAGGAAGGGAGTCTCTGATGAAAAAAAGTGCGACATTAACAGTAGACGGTGTTGGAAAAAGCTTCGGTGGCCTTCATATTTTAAAGGATATTTCTTTAGAGGTTTTTAAAGGAGAGCGAATTGGGATTATTGGTCCGAATGGTGCAGGGAAAACAACTTTTTTTAATCTACTAACAGGTGATTTGCCACCGAGTAGGGGCGAAATCTATCATAATGACAAAAAGATTACGAAGTTGCCTAACTATAAGCGAACACGTCAAGGGATGGTCCGAACTTTTCAAAAAAATAATCTCTTAAATGAGCTCTCTGTTTTAGATAATTTATTATTAACATTACAGCGAAAATTAGGCTATGGTTATGTATGGTATAAAATGAGAAACGAAAAAAAGTACAAAGCAATCTATGAAGAAGCCCACCAATTATTAGAAAAGTGGGGGCTTAAACACCGTACGAATGCGATTGTTAAAAATTTGTCTTACGGGGAACAGAGGCAAATTGAAATTTTGCTAGGGGTTGCCTTAGAGCCACAAATCTTATTATTGGATGAACCGACGGCAGGAATGTCGCAATCAGAAACGGACTATATTGTTGACTTATTATATAAGCTGCCAAAGGATTTAACTTTATTAATTATTGAACATGATTTGGATGTTGTTTTTGGGATTGCTGATCGGATGGTCGTTTTATATGATGGTGGTGTTTTAGTAGAAGGAAGCCCAGAAATGGTTCGAAATGACCCGAAAGTGAATCAGATTTATATTGGGAGTGAGGAGGAGCAAATATGTTAGAGGTGAAAGACTTGCATACGTATTATGGGGAAAGTCATATTTTGCACGGAGTATCCTTACAAGTAAAAGAGAGTTCTGTTTCGATTCTTTTAGGAAGGAATGGGATGGGAAAAACGACAACGATTCACTCGATTATCGGGTTAGTTCCACCTAAATCTGGGCAGGTCATTCTAAGTGGTGAGGAGTTGCAAACAAAACCAAGCTATCAAATTTCTAAAATGGGAGTTGGACTCGTTCCACAAGGTAGAAGGATTTTTCCGAATTTAACCGTCAAAGAAAATTTGTTGACCACCCACCGATCAGTCAAAGGTGGATGGACGATAAACAAAATATTTGAGCTGTTCCCAAGGTTAAAAGAACGCGAAACGTCAATGGGAGGAAACTTGAGTGGGGGTGAACAACAGATGCTTTCTATTGGGAGAGCTCTGTTAACGAACCCCAAAGTGCTGTTACTAGATGAACCATCTGAAGGCCTGTCACCGATAATGGTGAAGGAAGTCGTAAATATTATTAAACAATTGAAAATGAGTGGGTTATCAATGCTCTTAGTTGAACAAAATGTCTCGATGGCATTAGAGTTGGCGGATCATGTCTATGTCTTAAATAAAGGAAAAGTTGTCTTTGATGGCACAGCAGAAGAATTTAGCCCAACAATCAGACATGATCTCTTGTCATTGAGCTCTTAACATGAGAAGGGATTCGTTATATCGACCAAGGAAAGCTTCCGCCCACGAAATCGCAATGCATTCCGCGGGAGAGCTTGAGCCCCGCGGCATTCCGTATCTATTGTCTGCTAGTTCAACCGAACATGAAAACGTGGAATGGTAAAGGGGATTCATTTGATTACAGTGCGAATAACAGATGATTAGTAATGAAAAAAGAGGATTCGTCTGATTATGGTGCGAATAATCGGTGATAGGTAATGAAATCTGAGAATCGCTGGAATTAC
>NZ_ALPT02000138.1 GCF_000292245.2 Alkalihalobacillus alcalophilus ATCC 27647 = CGMCC 1.3604
CCATGTTGCTATTTGTTACTTTCGTGGTGTAGGATTGTACCGGATTCTTTTTAGACTTGAAGCGCGGAGCTTTATTTTGTTTCTTGAAGAATCGAGTATAGGAATCGGCAAGATTTTTCAGGGAGGATTGAAGGGCAATGCTGTCCACTTCTTTTAGCCATACGAATTCCTTTTTTAGTTGCGTTAATTCAGCCGAACAAGAAAAATACGTTAACCCTTTGCCTGTTTCTTGGTAGGTATCGTTCCATTGTCCTAAAAAGCGATTGAATACAAAACGAGAACAGCCGATAGTTTTAGCAATCAGGGTTTCTTGTTCTTTGCTTGGATCGAGACGGAATTTGTATGCTTTGTTGATGAGCATTGTTTTCACCCCCAATAGGAATGTATGTTCTTATTATATCCTAACAAGAATCTCTTTGGCTACCGCCAACCGCCATTCATCTCCCCCTTATCGTTGGGCTTCTCCCTTCACACGATTGAAGAGGGAGTCTTCTGTCGGGAAATGATAAAAAAACAACAAATACTTAGGCAAAATGTTTTGTACTTTGTATGTGGTGTAACTTCTCTATGTGAGTTAGGCTCTATTAATTGTTTCACTTGATATTTCAACTTGTTTACCACTCTTACGGTCTTGTCCATACAGCACCTCCTAAGAACACAATCATAAACAATAAATGATACACAATATTTTGAATTAGAAAAGTAGGAGAGGAGATTAGACTTTTAACTTACTGAGCAAAAGTTAGACAGGAGAAAATCCTTAGGAACCCGCCCTGGTTGCAGATTGTTTTGATTGAAAATATGAATCGTTCTATTATAATCTTCTTTTAACTAAGGTTATTAGTCTGTTTCTTATTTTTTCCCAATCACTCATACTCTTCATTTGATCAACTTCAAAGTATTGTGATAACGCTTTGAATAATGGTTCCATAATGTATTCATTGATTCTCTCTACAATTTCTTTGCTATAATTAGGGTTATTTCCTGTTCTTCTAATAACAAAATCAAGAAAATTTTCATCCTTAAAGTTATAATGTAAAAAGTTTCGAAGTAATGTACATTCACTTTTCAATACTTGATTGTAACGTTTAATAATATTGGTCAGCTCATGATTACAAGCCAAATCTATTTTTTGAAAGTCATCTTTTAAAAATTTCTTCATGTTATTGAGGTTATCCATAACTTCATCCGCTTTTATTGATATTAAACGAACCGCTATATACATATCCAAAGTAAAATTATCAATATGAAATTTAACTCCAGGGCGTAACCATAAACAAGTCGTTACCTCTTGCAATATCAATAGCAGACGAGTGATAACCACATTAGATTGAACATCTTTCGCATAGAGCTGTGAATGATGAACATCTTTTGTTTTGTAGGCGTGATTATCCCTATAAATAAAAGGTGGAATTAATTCAAATGGTATCACCTCAGACTTTATTTTCCCTTTGAGATTTTCTGCAAATTCAAAAGAAATTTCTCCAACACATTTAAAAAACTCTAATGCGTTTCTTTGGTTGATTCGAGGATTAGATTCTAAAATGTCTGTGTCAAGAAACATATATTGTTGAAAAATTGTACTACCGACAAGCATCCCATCCTTTAAAAATAGTCCAATATTATCAACGTCATCACCAAATTGCTCGATAGAATTTCGAAGGATTTTTTCGTATATTTGTTGGTTATTACCCTTATTATAAAGTTTCACTTTATGTCTGATATTCTTTAAATTTCTATGTAAAGTATATTTATCATTAAATATTTCTTTGTTAATTTGATATATAATTAAACAAGCATCTCTTGCAAGCGAATATACAGGGACTTGGGGAAACTTTTCATTATCTTTCAACCTAATCAAATATGCAATTCCGCAGAGATCATAGTAAGCAGTTTCATAAGCGTAGTTGCTCAAAATTTAGCACATCCTAATCATTTTCAGACATTTTTTATTAGCTTTTTGATACTCTTTGATCATGTCAGCAAAGCCTAGAATGAAATGAAGATTATAAGGCAATCCAAGTTCTGATAATAAATTACTGGTATAACGATTCCTCTTACGTCTGTTTGAAAGATATAGTTGTCTGATACCTTTACACATAAATCCACTAAAATCACTCTCTTATTAATATTCTAACCTTTTTACATACGCAAACCAAGACATATACTGTACTTCATATTGTCCCCGCACTAACCTTCCTCATCTCTTTCCTCTTGTTGAAAAGATTCATAGGATAATACGAAATAAAATTCGTCCTCTTCTCTCTCTTATTACATACTTCGTATAAAATATTACAAGCAACACCAAATTCTTTTCTCTACTATGTACAACCATAATAAACTCCTGCTTTTTTCCGCCCCTCCAACCCGCATTCCACCGTCGGTGTCAGAATAAAGTTTTGCGACGGAACCCCCTTTTCGGACGTTTTTCGAATCAAAAATGACCGTTTTTCGGGCCTTTTTCGGCTGTTTTTTCATGGTTTTTTCGAAGTTGGAATAAAGTTCTGCTAGAACAGAGGGAAGAAAATAATGGAGAAAAGAGATCGAGAGGAAAGATAAAAATATTGGATAAGTATTGATTTGTTATTGAAATAGTATTGAATCGGATATTGGACAAAGCCAGTAATATCAATGGTTTAGGAACATAACTGTATTGAAAAGATATTGGAAAGACATCAAAAAAACCCAGGTGTCCTGATGAGGAAAACCCGGGAGATTGTTGAGTTTTATATTGAAAAAGCAAATGTTTATTATTACGGAATTGGTGGTGAAGTTAGCAAGAGTTTATTATCACAAGAAATTGTTTAATATTGATCTACAATTTTAACTCTATCAACGCAACTGTCTCAACATGTGCCGTCCATGGGAACATATCAACAGGTTGAATATTTTTCACTTGATAGCCTTTTTTTCTTAATACTTCAATGTCTTTGGCGAGTGTGGATGGGTTACAGGAGACATACACGACTCGTTTTGGTTTGACCTTAATAATTGATTGCAACAGTTTATCATCACAGCCTGTCCGTGGTGGATCGACGACTACAACATCTGGTTGCCATCCTTCTTTTACCCATTTAGGCAACCATTCTTCAGCTGGGCCGACTTCATATCGCATATGATCATAGCCGTGCTTTTCGGCATTTTTTCTTGCATCCTTAATCGACGCTTCAATCACATCCATACCTCTTACTTCGGCAGCATCATTTGCCAGCCAAAGTCCAATTGTTCCAACGCCACAGTACGCATCAACAATTTTTTCTTTCCCAGATAGCTTTGCCGCTTTTTTCGCTTCGTTATAAAGTTTAACTGTTTGTTTAGGATTTAGTTGAAAGAACGCTCGAGCGGATAAATCAAAAGAAATATCCCCTAATTTTTCTTCAATGACTTCTTCTCCATCTAAATGAACCGTTTTTTCGCCAAAAATAAGCGATGTTTTTTTATTATTAATATTGAGTTGAAAAGAGGTTACTTCAGGTAAACGTTTTTTGATTTCATCTGTAATTAAATTTAACCTAGGAATGTTTGGATCAGTCGTGACGAGAACGACTTGAACTTGCCCTGTTTCAAAACCTACTCTTGTCACAATCGTCCGAATAAGACCTCTACGTTTACGCTCATCATAAATGGAAATATTAAAATCGGTTAAAATTTGTTTCACAACTTCGGTTACTTTGTTCGTTGCTTTATGTTGGACCATACAGGCCGATAGATCAATAAGCTCATGGGATTTCATCGCATATAAACCAGCAATCACTTGATTTCCCTTTTTCCCAACTTGAAGCTGACTTTTATTCCGATAGTACCAAGGGTCGTCCATTCCAATCGTCTCATTAATCGAGAGTTGATTGATATTTAATTTTGTAAAACGTTCGAGAGCTTGAATGACGACATCTCTTTTTTCACGTAATGTACTTTTATATTTTAAATGTTGAAGCTGACAGCCCCCACACTTATCATAAATGGGGCATGGTGGCTCAATACGTTCCTTCGATTTTTTTCGAATTTTGTTAATTTTCGCTTCCGAAAACTTCGCTCCAACCTTTGTCACTTCAGCTACAATCTCTTCCTTAGGCAAAGCACCAGGTACAAAAACGACCTTTCGTTTGAAATAACCAACACCTTCTCCATTTATGCCAAGCCTTTTTATCGTTAGTGGAAACTGCTGACCAACCTTGAGCTGAACCACTTCATTTTCTTGTTTTTTATTTACATCTGTTTTTTTATTCATGTTTTCCACTCCGTCCAATTGATCCCGAATTACTTGTTTGGCGTCCCTTATTATAGCATGTCCTATGAACTTCCTAAACTTTCTAGACCGATACCGCTTCTTTTTTTGTTACAATATACAGGACATAAGGCAGTGCTTATTTTATATAATATCGTTTAAAATCGATTCAGTATGGTAAGTTTTTGTCAGTACAGCTAGAAAACGTTGAACGTATGGGTTCACTGAGGAGAGATGATTTTGTCTATACCAACAGATGTCGCATCATTACAAATTATGGCACATGTTTATCAGAAAAAAAGTACACAATCCATTTACGAGAAAACGGTCACCAGTTTAGTGGAGAACGTTCCTTATATTAATTGGGTTGGTATTTATATGTATGAAAATTTAGATCATAAACTAGTTGCCGCATCCTCATTAGAAGATGATTTAAGATGGGATTATAACGGAGAATTAAAGTTTCCGATTTTAAATAATGCGAATGAGGATATCGGTTTAATGGTTGTCCGAAGCTTACAGCCAATTGCGTTTGATGTCACAGATGTCAGTACTTTAGAAACGATTGCAGCAGCCATTGGACAAGAAACCCTTTTAAATTAACGCATTTCCAAAGATTCATTTATACACAGCGAAAATTCACATGATACTCATTGTTGAAAAGAGTGTTGTGTGAGTTTTTTTGTTTGAAGGGTATGCATGGATGGGGTTACTAGCTTCTATGATTACTTTTGAGGCTTTTATTTGCTGGCTTTGGGCTTCATTTGACCTCTTTGATTCCCTTTGCGGCTCTGATTCGATGGCTTTTGACATCATTGCGGCACTATGATTCCCTTT
>NZ_ALPT02000139.1 GCF_000292245.2 Alkalihalobacillus alcalophilus ATCC 27647 = CGMCC 1.3604
TTGTTACAAACGGAAAGTCATAAAGAACAATTAGCCAATGCCATTGTATATTCTATTAAAGGTTACTAGTCTAATAGATTTTACAGATTAAAAGGAACAGAGATTTAGCCGATGTATCGGTGTTGAATTGTCACAATATATAGAAGATAAGAGCTTTGAACGAGTTGGTACTGAGGTCATTTGAACTTATGTGCCAACTTTTTTGATCGTTAGTGGAGAATGATAAGAATTCAGGGGGGAAGTCTGAGGCAATGAGAGTGCTCTAACATGTCGCTCTAACATGTCGCTTCAATATGGCTTCACTGATGGAGTTTGTGAAATGGAATTAAGAAAATGAGAGTTTTATTTGAAAACATGATAAAATGGAAGGCATAGTTTAGCACCAAGCATTTTATGAGGGAAATGAATTTTTTGTCCGTATGATGTTTGGACAAGGTAGAGCAAATAAGATATTCGAATTGTGGTTATTTGCCAGAAATGAAGGCAAAAACAGGCAAGTGAATCATCATCTTCAGAGTGTAGATTATTAAGTAAGGTGGGGGCTTTTGTGGGTAAAGTGAATGCGAATGATTTAATCGAGAGGTTTCAATTTGAATTGCTTGCTGGGGAAGAGGGAATTTATCGTCCAATTACGACGAGTGATATTTCGCGGCCAGGGATTGAAATGGCTGGTTTTTTTACGTATTATCCAGCAAAAAGAATTCAGTTAATTGGGATAACAGAGCTTTCCTTTTTTGAACGTTTAGCGACGGAGGAAAAGAAGGAACGGATGTTAAATTTATGTACATATGATACACCTGCAATCATTTTGTCGCGTGGGCTGGAAGTTCCTCCCGAATTAGTTGAGGCGGCTGAGGAAAATGGGGTGCCGTTACTAAGATCGCCAATGACGACAACTCGTTTAAGTGGCAGGATTACCGATTATCTTGAGAGTGAGCTTGCACCGATGACAGCGGTTCATGGGGTGTTAGTCGATATTTACGGAATAGGGGTTCTAATCACCGGAAGTAGTGGAGTTGGTAAAAGTGAGACGGCTCTTGACCTGATTCGTCGTGGACATCGATTGGTCGCTGATGACTCTGTTGAAATTCGTCAAGAGCATGGAAATACTTTGATTGGAAAACCACCCGAGTTGCTTCAACATTTGCTTGAAATTCGTGGGTTAGGGATTATTAACGCGATGACGTTATTTGGTGCGGGGGCGGTTCGTCCACATAAACGAATTGTGCTTTGTATTCATTTAGAGCTTTGGGATCAAAAGAAAGCCTATGATCGATTAGGGCTTGAGGAAGAAATGATTAAAATTATGGATACGGATGTTCCGAAATTAACGATTCCTGTTCGACCTGGTCGAAATCTTGCTGTTTTAATTGAAGTGGCGGCGATGAATCATCGTTTGAAAAAGTTAGGCTTTAATGCCGCACAAGATTTTTCGACAAGATTAACCGAGCTTATTGAAGAAAGTGATAATGAAGAGTATTAAACCGCTAGCGAAGTTTGTTTTAATCTAGAAGGAAAAATGACTAGAAATTATTAGAGGTGGAAATATGAATGAACCATTAAATCGAGTCTTTTTAGATATAGGACCATTGACCATTTATTGGTATGGGCTCATTATTATGTTTGGTGTTTTTGTTGGTTATTTAATCGCAGCGAAGGAAACGAAACGCCTTGGATTACCAAAGGATACATTTGCTGATCTATTATTATTTGCCGTGCCGATTGCGATTATCTCAGCTCGCCTGTATTATGTGATTTTTCGCTGGGATCAATTTGCTGATAATCCGATTAGTGCCTTTTACATTTGGGAAGGTGGTATCGCGATTCACGGAGCATTGATTGGTAGTGTGTTAACCGCTTATTTCTTTACTAAAAGAAAAGAGTTGTCTTTTTGGCAAATTACCGATATTGCGGCCCCGAGTATTTTGCTTGGTCAGGCTATTGGCCGCTGGGGGAACTTCATGAACCAAGAGGTATATGGAGGCGAAGTAACGAGAGAATTCCTTGAAGGCCTTTATTTACCAGAATTTATTATTAATCAAATGTATATTAATGGTACCTATTACCATCCGACGTTTTTATATGAGTCGATTTGGAGTATAATCGGAGTTGTAATTTTATTATACTTACGTCGTTTGAATTTGCGTCAAGGGGAAATTTTCTTAACCTATGTTGTTTGGTATTCAGTCGGTCGTTTCTTTATCGAGGGTATCCGTTTAGATTATTTACTGATTGGTAATGTCTTGAAAACGGCTCAAGTTATTTCGATTATCTTGGTGCTTTGGGCGATTATTACGTTCATTTACCGTAGACTACAGCCAGATACACCGAGGTATTTAGATTTACCACCTAGTTTGCAAAAACAAAAAGTAAATAAAAAGAATCCAAATAAGAAGAAAAAGAAAAAATAGAGAGACAAAAGAGAGAAATGGTGATGAGGAGTGGTTCAATGGGTATGTTAAAACGAGGGTTGCTCGTAGGCTTACAAACAACTTGGTCATTAGCAAAAATTATTTTTCCAATAACATTGATTGTTACGATTTTAGGGCATACGCCTGTTTTAGGTTGGATTGCTCATTTGCTTGCTCCTTTTTTAGGGGTAATAGGATTGCCTGGAGAAGCAGCGATTCCACTAGTTGTGGGGAATTTCTTGAACTTATACGCAGGAATTGGGGCGATTTTATCACTGGAATTAACGGTTAAAGAAGTGTTTATTTTAGCGTTAATGCTCTCGTTTTCGCATAATTTAATTATCGAATCGGCTGTAGCCAAAAAGGTTGGTTTAAGAGTTTCGGTTGTATTAGCCGTTCGAATTGGGCTTGCTTTAGTAGCGGCATTTTTAGTGAATATTTTTTGGCAAGGTGGTCAAGAAACGGCACAATATGGCTTTATTGGAACCTCTGACTCAGCCGCAGCAGAGCCAGTAACGGGCTGGTTTGCGATTGCTTGGTCTGGAATCGAAAGTGCTTTATATGGTTCTCTTCAATTAGCCTTGATTGTCATTCCGTTAATGATGGTCATCCAAATAATGCGTGAGAAAAATTGGCTGAGGCTGATTGCGAAGGCGATGTCGCCATTTACTAGGCTGTTGGGGATTCGTGAAAATACATCGACGACACTTGCTTCTGGTTTAACGATTGGTTTAGCTTACGGTGCAGGAGTGATGACCCAAGCAGTGAAGGAGGATGGAGTGAAAAAGAAAGATTTATATTTAGTCTTTATTTTCCTTGTGGCCTGTCATGCTGTGGTGGAGGATACGGTTGTCTTTATCCCACTAGGTATACCGGTTCTGCCACTCCTCATCATTCGTCTTGTCACGGCAATTGTGTTAACGATGATTATTGCTTTTGTTTGGAAACGCATTGAACAAAAAAGAACTCATCAAGGAAAGGAAGCCACATATGAGCATTAAAACACTATTATTTGATTTAGATGGAACGTTGATTAATACAAATGATTTAATTATTGCTTCATTTTTGCATACGTTAGAACAGTATCAACCTGGCCGTTATAAACGTGAGGATGTCATCCCGTTTATTGGTCCACCGCTTGTTGATAGTTTTCAACAGGTCGACCCCGAAAAAACGGAAGAAATGATTGCTGTATACCGTACGTTTAATCATGCAAAACATGATGAGCTTGTCACTGAGTATGAAGGAGTTTATGAAGCGATCGAAGCCTTACATAAACAAGGTTTCAAACTTGCCGTTGTCACATCAAAAATTAGTCAAACCGCCCATATGGGGTTAAAGTTAACGGGATTAGACAAGTTCTTTGATGTTGTAGTTGCCCTTGATCATGTTAAAAAAAGCAAACCAGATCCAGAGCCGATCGATTTAGCTTTAGAGCAGCTTGGCTCTACTAGGGAGGAAGCGATCATGGTTGGCGATAGCCATTTTGATATTTTAGCAGGGAAAAATGCGAATATGAAAACAGCGGCAGTTGCTTGGACGATTAAAGGGGAAGAAGTTCTTCGCTCCTACAATCCAGACTTTATGTTAGAGGATATGCGTGATTTACTTGATATTGTCGGAGTTACCCAAAAATGAGCCGAAAAACGGAGCGATACCTTGTAACGCAATCGAATTCACTGTGGCAAATTTATAAAACCGTTCCTTTTTGGAAGGTCGTCAAAAATTTTGTCTTTATTCAAATTGCACGTTACATGCCTTTTTTAAAGGTGAAAAATTGGATTTATCGTACTTTTTTGCGGATGAAGGTTGGCGAGGAGACAGCGGTTGCGTTAATGGTCATGATGGACATTATGTTTCCCGAGAAAATTTCGATTGGGAGAAATAGCATCATTGGTTATAATACAACGATTCTTTCTCATGAATATTTAATTAAAGAATATCGTCTCGGTAATGTAAACATTGGTGATGAAGTGATGATTGGAGCGAATACAACGATTTTACCTGGCGTCACAATTGGTGACGGAGCAGTTGTCTCCGCCGGAACACTCGTTCATCGTGATGTACCAGCCGGAGCCTTTGTTGGTGGCAATCCAATGGTCATAATTAAAGAAGGATTAGAAAAAAACAAAATAGAGCTTGAGCATTAGAGGTAAATTCTTATGCTCAGGCTTTTTTTGTTATGGGAAGAGTGCACGAGCTTTGATTGGTAATGAAAATTTGTGCTGTGAGGAATTAGAGTGCGAATAAAGCGGATAAGTAATGAAAAAGTGGCAGTGAGTGAATTAGGGTGCGAATAATGGGGGATAGGTAATGAAAAGCTGTGCAGTGCCAAATTAGAGTTCGAATAAACTGGGATAAGTAATGAAAAGCTGTGCTGTGAGAAATTAGAGTTCGAATAAAGTGGGATAAGTAATGAAAAGCTGTGCAGTGCCAAATTAGGGTGCGAATAAACTGGGATAAGTAATGAAAAGCCGAGCAGTGCCAAATTAGAGTGCGAATAAACTGGAATAAGTAATGAAAAGCCGAGCAGTGCCAAATTAAGGTGCGAATAAAGTGGGATAAGTAATGAAAAGCTGTGCTGT
>NZ_ALPT02000140.1 GCF_000292245.2 Alkalihalobacillus alcalophilus ATCC 27647 = CGMCC 1.3604
GGCCAAGCGAACATACCCTAGTTTCGGCAATTTGATTTTGTTGTCTACTATGGCAATGTTGCTATTTGTTTCTTTCGTGGTGTAGGATTGTACCTGATTCTTTTTAGACTTGATGCGAGGTGCTTTATTTTGTTTCTTGAAGAATCGAGTAAAGGAATCAGCAAGGTTTTTCAGGGAGGATTGAAGGGCAATGCTGTCCACTTCTTTTAGCCATACGAATTCCTTTTTTAGTTGCGTTAATTCAGCCGAACAAGAAGAATACGTTAACCCTTTGCCTGTTTCTTGGTAGGTATCGTTCCATTGTCCTAAAAAGCGATTGAATACAAAACGAGAACAGCCGATGGTTTTAGCAATCAGGGTTTCTTGTTCTTTGCTTGGATAGAGACGGAATTTGTATGCTTTGTTGATGAGCATTGTTTTCACCTCAGATAGGAATGTATGTTCTTATTATACCCTAACAAGAATCTCTTTGGCTACCGCCAACCGCCATTCATCTCCCCCTTATCGTTGGGCTTCTCCCTTCACACGATTGAAGAGGGAGTCTTCTGTCGGGAAATGATAAAATCCCCCCTAGCATCCGATCAAAAAACACAGATACTATACAGCACCTGTGTTCAAGTTGTCGGCAAGCTTTGCCTTTTGGTTATTCTCCAACAGTCTCTTGTTCTTTTATACGATCTAAAGTCATTTTATAACCATCATTTCCATAGTTTAAGCAGCGCTTCACTCGTGAAATCGTCGCGGTGCTTGCACCCGTTTCTGTTTCAATTTTGTGATATGTATACCCATTTTGTAACATACGAGCTACTTCAAGACGCTGTGCAAGAGATTGAATCTCATTAATGGTACAAAGATCATCAAAAAACTCATAACATTCTTCTAAATCTTTTAATGACAAAATCGCATTAAATAGTTGGTCAAGCTCTTTGCCTCTTAATTTATTTATTTGCACGGTAAGCACCCTTTCTTATCTTTTCTTAATAAGTTACGCTTCCTTTAAGACCTGGAGAATCCGGAATAATGTTCACCCATGTTTGACCTTGCTTAAACGGTACGATTTCTCCATCTTTTATCGGAAGAATTCGTCCAGCGTTATTAACCCATTCTACTTCTTGTATTTTACCACTATGAATCAGTAAAGCCTTACCTCCTGATTCGAGATCAACAGACCGTCTTCCTGCCTCATCTAAAATTTGATGCGCGGCCTCAACGATAAAAATATTATCTAATTCAATTGCAGCCCCTGTTTCATAATCGACTGTCTGCTCTTCATTATACCGATAATAAGTCCTTTTTGTCTCGTCAAATCGATAATGGACCTCATATAATTCTAAATAATTGACGGATATTTCGGTTGCTGACTCACCAGAAACCTCAACATGATTATCTAAAAAAACATTTGGCTCAACTTCAGCCTCTAACTCAATCTGCTCTAGTTCCATACCTTCCATTAATTGATTTAATGATAAGTAAGAATTATGAGGAGCGACACGCTCACTTGAACGTTCAAATAAAGTACCATCATAGTATAATCCATTCAAATAATCTGTGGTACCATTTGTAAGCATCGTCTGTGCGTCTGGACTCCAACCATGGATTACAAGCATCGCCTCGTACCCATCTGATAAATCAACAAAATAAGGCCTTGCACTTCGAATAGGTCCAATCCGTTCTGGTAATTGACTTTGATACAAAGCGACAAAGCGTGTCACTTCATATTCTGCCAATACTTCATAAATAAGATCGGCCTCTAACAGCCCCGACTGCGGACGGGCAGCCGGAGAATTGTTAATGACAGCTCCAATGACACGGTTTTTATTAATGATTTCCGTTTCTACTCCCGTTAAAGGGTGTGTTAACATTACTTCTGATCCAGGTACTTCCGGTTCCTCATTTTCTTCTGTTACTTGTTCATTTTGATCAGGACTTTCTTCCTCGGCCAGAGGTTCGCTACATCCAGTTAGCATTATGAGTAAAGCCATCATTGTTCCAAACCAATATTTCATCCTCTTTGTCCACAACCTTTTTTCCTATTTCCCTTCAGTCTACCATCAGACTAAAGAACCTATTTTTAGTTTAACGCATAATAGATGGGAACAATACCGTTTTCTTTTTGACATCATAAATTCCTTTTTGAGTCACACGAACATAAGGTAAGTGCGTTGAAGAAAAAAAGAGTAAACTATAAATTGGATCTTCGTGTTTATATCCTCGTTCTCGTAATAACGAAACTAAATGCTTTTCTTCTCCTATAATTTCTTCCATCGATTTATTAGACATCATACCAAGCAAAGGAAGCTCTATATTTCCAATCACTTGACCTTTTTCGACAAGAACAATTCCTCCTCCTTGTTCTTTCATTTGATTGAAGGCACAAACCATATCAGGAATACTCTTACCGATTAAAATGACATCACCTGAATTATTATAGGAGCTTGCTAAACCAGAAATTCGTTTTCCAAATCCTTTAATCATCGTCGTAATATGCCATTTTCCGTGACGATCAATAAGTGCGTAAAAACTTTCATCATAATCTTGACTTAATTCTTTTGTCGCTGAATCAATCGAAATATGATAAGGCTTCAAAATAACTGCATTGACCATTTCAATTCCCATCGGCATCGAAAAATGAAGCTCATCTTCATGTAACTCCCAATTGTATTCAACTTTATCGACTCCATAATCTTTCCACGGAAAGAAATCATCACGTTCAATGACTTTATTTTCTCGAACAATCCATTGCCCTTTTGCCAAAACCGAAACAGGTGTTGGGTTATCTTCTGCTGATAAGAAGTTTAAATTAGCCATTCTACCTGGTGCGATTAAACCATGCTTATTTTCAAAATTATAATAGCGGGCCACATTATACGTCGCCATATTGTAAGCTTCGATTGGCGGAACACCATTGTCGATCGCAATTTGAATAAGATGATTCATAACGCCAGACTCATAGAAGGAAGGTGGTGAACCATCCGTGTTCATCAAACAGCGATCAAAGCGCTCAAGACCTAAATCTTGCAATTCGACTAAAATCTTTTTCAAATCTGGTCGAATCGAGGATTGACGTAATGAAGTGTAGTAGCCCATATTGATTCGCATTAACGCGTCTTTTCCAGTAATCGATTCATGATCAGATGTGACACCAACTAAAGCCATTTGGGTTAATGTTTTTTCTGAGGCTCCAGGAAAATGACCTTCAATTGGTTTACGTAGTCGTTTTGTTTCTTGAATCCAATGAAGAATGGCATCATCACCACTTAATACCTTTGGCCATGATGTTAACTCTCCACCTTGAACGACTAAATGATGCTCAAGCCATTCCTTCATTTTTGAATTCGAAATGGCATCTTCATTTGCTAGTTCCGTCTGCGGATCGTAGCGTGACCACCAGTACATGGAGGTTGGTTGTTTATCTAAGTCGCTAATCAAAGTAAGCGCTTTCTTTTTTTCTAGGGCTAATAGAAAAATTAAGTTGTCGCTTATTAGTGTTGTTGTACCTGTTATAGATGCATACTTTGCAAAGCTCAGGGGATTATAAAGTTGAAATGGGTGAACGTGATGTTCGATGTAGCCTGGAACAATAAATTGGTTCTCACAATCCACGACTTCCGCATCATGTAAAACAGGCGGCATTTCATCTCCCACATAAACAATGGTGTCTTCGGATATCCATATATTTGCATTAAGCCATTTCTGACGAGCTTGATTTAAATAAGTAGCATTCTTTAAAACAAGTGATGGTGCCTGTTCACCTTTAACAACAGCGAGTTGATGTCGTAATTTTTTCTTTGTTGATCGATTCAATCTCTCAGTCATAATGTGCAATCACTCATTTCTCCAATCAGTTTTTTCTATAGTACCACATAAATTGTTAAAGACTAACAACTATGTGATATGTTTTTACACATTTTTTAAAAAGTCACTACTTTGTAACATTAAATCGTAAAAAAGGGGCTCTTTTCTAGGTATTTACCCAATTAAAGTCTTTTTTAGTGAATTGCTTCTAAGCAAACGGACTTCGCTTTATAAATAAGGAGGTTTTTCTTTTGAAACAGAATATTGGAATATGTGATGCTCTCATTCGAATTACGATTGGTTTTGTCCTTTTAGCATGGACAGGCTCAAAATGTGCCAACCGCCACACTCGAGATTTCCCTTTAATAGCCGGTCTTATAGGGGCGCTGAAGGTAGCAGAAGGGATTACCCGCTTTTGCCCTGTCATTTATTTAGTACAAAAACAAAAAGGGTACAAACAAGAATCACCTAACGAAGCAGTTAATCCTTCATAATCAATTGAACTACTCGCCACTTAGCTAACGCTTGAAGTGGGAGATTCTTGGGAACAGAGCGTACTTGCCAGCCGATTTCTTTGCCGACAGAGGTTTCTCTTATGGACCAAGCTATCCCCGTCGATTCCTACGGTTCTGGATGTTGTTTTAAGCCGTGTGGAAGGTTCTTACCCCTTCAGCTAGAATATTTTGGCTGGCATTGATATCTCGATCGTGATGTTTATCGCAAATAGGACACGTCCAATCCCTTTTTTCAAGAGATTTCTTGCCGTCTTGATGTCCACATTCGGAACAGATTTGACTAGATGGATACCACCTGCTTATTTTCACGATGGTTTTCCCGTACCATTTCGCTTTGTATTCTCATTTCGATACAAAGGCAGACCAGGATACATCCGAGATGGATTTAGCTAATTTATGATTACGCAACATTCCTTTGGTG
>NZ_ALPT02000141.1 GCF_000292245.2 Alkalihalobacillus alcalophilus ATCC 27647 = CGMCC 1.3604
CAATGTTATGGTTTGTTTCTTTCGTGGTGTAGGATTGTACCGGATTCTTTTTAGACTTGAAGCGCGGAGCTTTATTTTGTTTCTTGAAGAATCGAGTAAAGGAATCGGCAAGATTTTTCAGGGAGGATTGAAGGGCAATGCTGTCCACTTCTTTTAGCCATACGAATTCCTTTTTTAGTTGCGTTAATTCAGCCGAACAAGAAGAATACGTTAACCCTTTGCCTGTTTCTTGGTAGGTATCGTTCCATTGTCCTAAAAAGCGATTGAATACAAAACGAGAACAGCCGATGGTTTTGGCAATCAGGGTTTCTTGTTCTTTGGTTGGGTAGAGACGAAATTTGTATGCTTTGTTGATGAGCATTGTTTTCACCCCTCCAATAGGAATGTATGTTCTTATTATACCCTAACAAGAATCTCTTTGGCTACCGCCAACCGCCATTCATCTCCCCCTTATCGTTGGGCTTCTCCCTTCACACGATTGAAGAGGGAGTCTTCTGTCGGGAAATGATAAATTTCATATCGTTATATAAAGCACTTACCAAATAGCTAATTGCAAATAGCAAAGCCGCGACATCGGACATAGAGACCCTCTAACTCTGTAACTTAAAAGTGTAAAAGAAACGAGATTAATTTCTTCCAAAATCAATTGCTTCCTGTTATGTAACTAAGATAAGGCTGTTATAAGTGGCCTTCTTATAATACGAAAAAGGAGAACTATTTAAGTTCTCCATACAACATTAATTTGATAAATTCATTGCAATCTCAGAAGCATTTAGGTCTACCTTTAACTGCTCTTTTAAATCACTAGGATGATAATATCCTTTTGATATCAAGTATTGATATATTTTTTCATGTGCCTCAATCGCGTCGTTTAATTGTTCACGCAATGCCGTTCTTATTTCTGGGGTAGCTGCTTCCGTTAATGCTAACGTTGTATTTCTGACCCCTGCTTTTGCAGAAATTAAAAAATCGGTAGCAATCACTTGATCCGTCATTGCAGCCATTCCAGCCATATTTTGTAGCAAATTCGTCATAGATTAGAACCCCCATTTTGTAGTAATCCTTGTAATTGTTGTATATGCAGCTTTCCTGTTTTGACATCCATTGTTAGAATTGCTTTTAATTCTTCACACTCAACCAAGCTACTCATCGTTGACGACTTCGTTAAACAAAGATTTTTAAAGGTTAGTAATTCATGTAATTCTAAAGTTTCATGAAGCGCATACATTGTAGTCATCTTCTCACTCCTAATTTTAAAAGGTTCTTGCTTAATTATGTTACGTATTTTTATATTTTATTATTCAAAAATTTAGATCGACTTGTGATGATGACAGAAAATTTATATATAGACGGATACTCCCAAACATTTAGAGTTAAAATATATTTTGTCAAGACAGGAGGTGAAAATCATGCAACCAGGAAATCTTGCATACCACGAAACAATGGAGACACATGAGCTATTAAATTTTAAAACCGTATGCTTGCTTAAATCAAAAATGATGCAAGGAATCGTATTTGATCAAGATCTCAAAGCGATGATGGAAAAAAACGTTCAACAATCAATAAAAGATATAAAAGAACTTCAAGTCCTTTATCATTAGGCCAAAACTCATTAAGTGAGGTGATAGAAAGTGAATGATTATTTAGATCCAATTAACTCAGTTGGGATGCCCGAGCAAGCGGATTCAGGAATCGCAC
The DNA here is from genome assembly GCF_000292245.2 of Alkalihalobacillus alcalophilus ATCC 27647 = CGMCC 1.3604. Classification (GTDB taxonomy): domain Bacteria; phylum Bacillota; class Bacilli; order Bacillales; family Bacillaceae_D; genus Alkalihalobacillus; species Alkalihalobacillus alcalophilus. The sequence continues at coordinate 1,699 of NZ_ALPT02000141.1, forward strand.
TTGATTTATTACTAACAGCAAAAGAAGCAGTTAGAACTTATGCCATTGCCTTAACGGAAGCTACGAGCCCAGAACTTAGAATGACATTACGTAATCAAATGGAATTAGCGATTGATTACCACGAAGAAGTATCGAAATTGATGATGAAGAAAAAGTGGTTCCATCCTTATAACATATCTGAACAAAAGAAATTGGATCTTCAAGCTGCGCAAACAGCAGTGGATATTGCCGGTCTTAATCTCTTCCCAGGTAATACAAATCGTAAAGGATTATTCCCTACCCCGCCACAGTGATTATGAAAATAATGGAGGATTACTCATGAAAGCAGTTACCTTTCAAGGTGTTAAAAATATTATCGTTAAAGATGTAAAGGCACCAAGTATCCAAAAACCTGATGATATCATCGTCAAATTAACACATACAGCAATTTGTGGATCTGATTTGCACTTAATACATGGAATGATACCGAATTTACAAGAAGATTATATTATTGGACATGAGCCAATGGGAATTGTGGAAGAAGTCGGTCCTGAAGTTACAAAGCTAAAGAAAGGTGACCGTGTTATTATCCCGTTTAATGTAAGCTGCGGTAAATGCTGGTTCTGTGAACATGACCTAGAAAGCCAATGTGACACTGCAAACGATAACGGTGAGATGGGAGCTTATTTCGGCTATTCAGGAACAGCAGGTGGTTATCCTGGGGGACAAGCTGAATATATGCGTGTACCATATGGGAATTTTACCCCATTTAAGATTCCTGAGGATAGTGAAGTAGAAGATGAGAAATTAGTGTTACTTGCCGATGCTTGTTCAACAGCATATTGGAGTGTTGATAATTCCGGGATGAAAGAAGGAGACACCGTAATTATTCTCGGCTGCGGACCAGTTGGACTTTTGGCCCAAAAGTTCGCTTGGCTAAAAGGGGCAAAGCGAGTTATTGCCGTTGATTACGTAGGTTATCGTTTAGAACACGCTAAACGTACGAATAATGTTGAAGTGGTCAATTTTGAGGATTACGAAAACGTCGGTGCCTATTTACACGATTTAACTAATGGTGGAGCTGATGTTGTCATCGATTGTGTAGGAATGAGTGGAAAGATGACCGACATTGAATTTTTAGCCTCCGGGTTAAAGTTGCACGGTGGTGCAATGAGTGGACTGGTCATGGCGAGTCAAGCTGTACGTAAAGGTGGAAACATCCAACTCACAGGTGTTTACTCATCTAGGTATAACGGTTTTCCATTAGGAGATATTTTTCAACGCAATGTAAATATTAAAACAGGACAAGCACCTGTAATTCACTATATGCCATACTTACATGACTTAATTGCATCCGGGAAAGTAGACCCTGGGGATGTTGTTACACATATTTTGCCTCTAGATCAGGCGAAGCATGGGTATGAGATTTTTGACACAAAAATGGATAATTGTATTAAAGTTGTCTTAAAACCATAAGAGTATAAAAAGAGGTTCCGTCATGATCACAAATAACAATTCATTAGGAGTATTCTCAATACTCTTAACAAGTGTTTATACAGCAATATTAACTACACTGTTAATGAACACTAAACAAAGGGTTGATTTTCTTTATTATAAAACTAAATTCAATAGTTAAGGGAGTAAAAAGACGATGGTGAATACCTCGTCTATACTCCCTTGTTTATTTGAACTTCGTTACAATTTTCCGATTTTAATTTCGGGACAATCAGATTCAATTGGGATATAAAAACAATACTCCTTATAACTTGTGGAATTCCATTGCCCCACCATTGTTCTGGACACGGACCATCCGGCCGAAAGAACCATCAAGCAAATTCAGCTGGCCTATGTCTCTCTCCGTTGATAACTCAACAAAATCAGGATTATGGTTAGTTCTTACTGCAGCAACCTAGTTATAGTAAGGCGAAAATTGATTGCGTATCTGCAATAAAGAAAAATGTTCCTAGTCGCCCGCACAGTAATGTGTTACTAGTACACGTAACCCAAGAAATGAAAAAGAAGCTTCCCACAAGTTTGCTCAACTCATGAGAAGCCTCCATTAAAATCCTCAATGTTAACAAAATGTTAGCATTTCACTCTCACCTTACTCAAAAACCCACTCATATCAAGGGTTTGAGGGCGTTATTACATCATGCCGCCCATATTCGTGTCGAAATTCCTAAAGTTAACTCTATTATACTTGTGTTCATTTCTATTAATTTATCAACTGTTTGAGGATTAACCAATTCACTTTGGTTAATCCTCATTAATTTTTTTAATTCTATTGAGTGGTCAATCTGTGGTCACTATAGCTTACTATAGATAATTTTCAATACCGCGAGCAAATTGCTACTCACCTTATAAAATCACAGATTGGTGAATATTCATCCAATTTAGAATCGTATTTATTAAGAGTTACTGACCTCTAACCTGTCAAGGTCGAGGCGCTAGTTTCATAGAGATGAAGAGAGTGCGTAAAGCCTATTGTAGTGCTGTTTTAAAAGGTGGTAAATTATTCTAATTGTTTTTAGGGAACTTAAATTATTTAAGTCTGTGATCAAAATGTGATCACAGACTTCCCTTCTTTAAATACAAAATTACAACATGAAACTTGCCTCACATATTATGTAATTTTCTTCATATTAATTTTCTCTGTTTTCCTTGGTAGTATTTTAAAGTGGTAATGTAACTTTTCAAACAACCAAATTATATAATCACCAATTGAATTAATCTCCTCAACTCGAAAGTTATACTACAAAAGCACCTAATTGTTGAAAGACATAGTACAGTATGCTTAGTGAAATCAATATCTTTCCATTTACTGAGTTTTCAATTGTTAATATTGCTCTATGGAAATAAGTCCAAATTCTTTAGCAATATGTACCATCACTTGACAACCTCTTCGACTGATTTAAGGTTATATCATCAATCTTATTGCTTAAATACT
>NZ_ALPT02000142.1 GCF_000292245.2 Alkalihalobacillus alcalophilus ATCC 27647 = CGMCC 1.3604
TGCCCTGTACTTTTTCTCGCTTCTGACCAAACGAACTTCGCTTTTTGGTTAATCTAGCTACGTCCGTTAGAAGCTCGAGAAAAATCGGCCCGCCTATAAAGTCAAAAAGCGACTTTTTAGTCTGTCCTGTATTTTTTCTCGCTTCTGACCAAACGAACTTCGCTTTTTGGTTAATCTAGCTGCTCCTGTTAGAAGCTCGAGAAAAATCGGTTCGTCTTTAGGAAGACAAAGTGCGTCTTCAAATGCCAACCCTAATTTTTTCTCGCTTCTGACCGAACAGGCTTCGCTTTATATTAAAGGAGGATCTTTTATGTTATCAAAAGCACTGGTGGAAGATTTAATAACAGCTGCCCTAAGTACTGGCGGTGATTTTGCCGAGATATTTGTGGAAGACCGATTTAATACCAATATCGCTCTAGTTGGCGGTAAAGTGGAAACGAGTATGGTTGGGAAAGACTATGGAATTGGCATTCGTATTTTAAAAGGGTTACAAAGTGTTTATGCTTATACAAATGAACATGAGCGCGACAAATTACTTGCTGTCACCAAAGAAGCAGCAGCCGCTATTACTGGAATACCTAACGAAATCACTCTTAATCTAACAAAACAATCGATTGAAAATCACCATCCTATCATTCATATTCCTCGAGAAATTCCAAAAGGCAACAAGATTGAGAAAATGAAAGAAATCTATCACGCAGCCAAAGGGTTTAATGAGCTCATTTCACAAGTATCGATTGGCTATCAGGATGAGGATCAACATGTTTTGATCGCAAACTCTGAAGGAACCTTTGTCGAAGACCGTCGGATTCGTACACGCTTTATGGCCCAAACGGTTGCCACACGTGGTACAGAAATGCAAACAGGTTTTTACGGACCTGGAGCACATAAAGGTTTTGAATTCCTAGATGAGATTAACCTGAAATATTACGGGGAAGAAGCCGCTCGAATTGCAGTGACGATGTTAAATGCTAAAGAATGCCCAAGTGGAAAGTTTCCAGTTATCATTGATAATGAATTTGGTGGGGTTATTTTCCATGAAGCATGTGGACACGGTCTTGAGGCGACCGCTGTTGCGAAAAACAACTCGGTTTTTGCCAATCGAATCGGTGAGAGAGTCGCTCCTGAAATCGTTACCTATATTGATGATGGAACTCTACCAAATGAATGGGGATCTGCCAACATTGATGATGAAGGAGAAAAATCTCGTAAAAACGTTCTCATTGAAAATGGGATTTTGAAAGGGTATTTAATTGATAAACTAGGGGCTCGTCGGATGAACATGGACTCCACTGGCTCTAGTAGACGAGAGTCTTACAAGTTTGCTCCTACTTCACGAATGACCAATACATTCATTACTCCTGGAAAATCGACTCATGATGAAATTATTGCCAACACTGAATTTGGAATTTATGCCAAGTATATGGGTGGTGGTTCCGTTAATCCAGCGACCGGTGACTACAATTTTGCCGTCAACGAAGGTTATATCGTCCGCAATGGGAAAATTGCCGAACCTGTTCGAGGAGCGACTTTAATTGGGAATGGACCGAAAACATTACAAAAAGTTGACATGGTAGGTGATAAATTAGCCCACGGTCAAGGAATGTGTGGGGCGTCAAGTGGTTCGATTCCCGCAAATGTCGGTCAACCGATGATTCGGGTTAGTGAAATCACAGTTGGCGGAAGGGGGAATGAATAATGGATATCGTTGCATTTAAGGAACAACTATTCAAAGCAGGAACCGCTAAAGGCTTTACGGATATGGAAATTTATTATCAATCCTCACAGCGATTTAATACGCAAGTTTTTAAAGGAGAAATTGATGCCTATCAAATTGCGGTAGAAGGTGGCCTCTCCTTTCGAGGGTTAATAAACGGCAAAATGGGCTATTCTTATACAGAAAAAATAGATAAAACTGAAATCGATTTCCTTATTACGGAAGCAGCAGACAACGCAGCCGTCATTGAAGATGAAGACCCTGAAGAATTGTTTCCTGGCTCAGAGTCTTATGAGGATGTCACCTTCTTTTCTGATGAGCTTGCAAAGATAGAAGCCGAAGAGAAAATAAACGTTTTAAAAGAAGCGGAAGCGGAGTGTTTCGCATTAAGCGATAAAGTTCACAGTGTCAACTATTGTATCCTTGAATCACGTGATGGGGAGACATTTATCGCTAACACAAAAGGACTTGAAAAGCAGGAAAAGCGTAATTTTGTTTACATCGTCTTATCTGCTGTCGTCAAATCAGGTGAAGAATTCAAAAGTGCAATGAAATATTGGGTAACAGATGATTTCGCTAGCTTTTCACCAAAAGAAATGGCAAAAGAAGTCGTTGATGAAGCCCTTAGCTTTATGAATGCCTCATCGATTAAAAGTAAAAACTATCCGATTATTTTAAGAAACTCGGCTGCTGCTTCTTTATTACAAGCATTCTCTTCTAGTTTTTCAGCTGAAAATGTTCAAAAAGGCAAATCGATGCTTGCTGGGAAATTAAATGAAGCGATTGGGGCGGCAAACATTACAATTATTGATGACCCTCATTATAAAGCAGGGACCGCCAGCCAAAGCTTTGATGGCGAAGGAGTGGCCACTCATCAATTAAAAGTCGTCGAGCAAGGGGTGTTAAAGACATACCTTCATAATTTAAAAAGCGCTCGTAAGGACGGGGTAAAATCAACTGGACATGCCTTTAAACCTTCTTATAAAGGAACGATTTCCATCTCCCCTTCTAACATGTATATTGAGCCAGGAGATAAGTCTTTAAATGAGCTAATCAAGGCAGAGGATGAAGCCCTATTAATTACGGACTTGCAAGGTCTTCATTCAGGAGCTGATCCAATCTCAGGTGACTTCTCATTAGCAGCAAACGGTTACTTAGTTAAAAATGGTGCCATTGCTCGTCCAGTCGATCAAATTACTGTTGCCGGTAACTTCTTTGACCTATTAAATCAAGTCGAAACGATTGGCGATGATGTTTCTTTTAGCATCATGGGCACTGGTTACCTCGGTTCACCAAGCCTGAAGATTACGAAACTCTCAGTTGGTGGAGAATAGAGTATTACTCTAATTTAATCAATTATTCACTAAAATATTCATCTCCTACCTATCGTTCGGGTACACCACCGTAACGATTGAGGAAAGAGTCTTCTGTCGGAAAGTAGATAAAAATTAGGTAAGGACTGTCACTTGGGCAGTCCTTTTCTGTTTACAAATAATCCTCTTACCCTCCATATTATTAACCTGTTGACATATAAGGTTAACAATACTACTATGATATTGTTAACTTTTATTTCATTAAGGTTAACAATATCATTCTACCTAAAACTCTCTGAATAGTTACCTGAACAAGAGAGACTTATATTCATAGTTTTTAGATTAACACCTCTTCTTCCCTATTTGGTTATGTCTGTTAACAAGTACAATTGCTCCCTCAATAGCTAGATGCCTACAAAAACGGAGGACAAGAAAAAAATGGAAAATAACTTATATAGCATTAGAATGGGAGCTGCAAAAGGCGGGTCTCTTGAACTACTCGCCACTTAGCTAACGCTTGAAGTGGGAGATTCTTGGGAACAGAGCGTACTTGCCAGCGCATTTCTTTGCCGACAGAGGTTTCTCTTATGGACCAAG
>NZ_ALPT02000143.1 GCF_000292245.2 Alkalihalobacillus alcalophilus ATCC 27647 = CGMCC 1.3604
TGTCAACGGCCATATTTAATGGCGGCTTAATCGGAAATGAAACTGTCGTTTCCTAACAGCGCTCGCCAACGACATGACATTTTCCTTTTATATATCGCCAATTTCATTGGCATTTAATGGTTATAATTATTAGTGAATTAATAATTAAATTAGATTATTCTCTATACAAGAAAGGACCCCTTTCGGGATCCTAGTAATCATAGTCATCGAGAACTCGCTGAACGGAGTCTTCGTCGACTAACTCTTGTTTTCTGGAAACTGCGTCTAACAAACACTCAGTGCACAGACGGTTGGTAAGGCGTAGTGTTCCTCGAGTTTCCTTATAAATTTTCTTTAAGGCTGCTTCAGTGAAAATTTGTTTTTCCTCACCTGCCATTTTTAATTGGTGGATAATGTAAGCAGCTAACTCTTCATAGGTCAGTCCATCAAGATGAAATCTTGTGTTAATCCTTTGAGAAATGGCTTCTAAGCTACGTAATCGTAGTTTATCTCTTAATTCAGGTTGTCCCACTAGAATAAGCGCTAGTGGAGACAATGAATCCACATTGAAGTTCGTTAGGAACCGTATTTCCTGCAACATCGATGGTGATAGTAGATGCGCCTCGTCAATGACAACGACAGGCGTTTTCTTTTGATTTTCATAGATATCTAGTAATGCTTTTTTGAATTGTCGCTTCAAATCGTTGGCCAAAAATTCCGGCTCAATATTGACTTGTAAAAGCATCTCACGATAGAAATCTCTAGGCTTTAATGATGAATCTGATACATATAAAAACACGTGTTTATCCGATGCTAGACGATCTTTCAACGCGCGAATGGCTGTTGATTTTCCAGCACCCACATCACCCGTAATAAGACCAAATGAACGTTGCTGGATCATGAACATAAGGCGGGCTTGAACTTCTTGAAATCTAGCTGACATAAAAAGGTGTTCTGTCTTAATATCTTTTTGAAAAGGAGTATAGTTCCATTGGAAATGTGTATGAATCATATTGTTTTATCCTCCATTAGCGTTTGATAACTTAACGTTCCGCGCTTTTTCTTTTGTTTTTTTTCATATTGTGGCTCTGATAATTCGAGAAAGTTTAATCCTGATTTTTCTCCCAGGACAACTTCGTCCGGATATGTTGCTTTCTCATGTTGAGCTCTTGAGAGATTCAGTGTTTTCGCATTATTCATTTGTTTGCCGTTAAACCAAACTTCAATATGCTCTAAATCATGAGGGTCAAAACGTATTGTAATTTTTTCACCGACCAACTCCTGATCAACTTCGTATTTATTCCCTTGAAATGATATACAGCCTGTTTTATCTACTCTTCGTTCTTCTTCCCAATAAAACGCCTGTTGTAAGTCAGTAAAAGAAATAGATATCGTTGGGTGCTCACACTCTTCCCAACGTTGTATAGGCGTTTGTTTCGTTTCACCATGGGTACGTTCGTGATAGATTGATTGAGTCCAAATATAAAAATATCGGTTTAACTCTTCGATAGATGAAATTCTACCAGTTTCAATTAAGTCGTAAGCTTCTGGTTTAAAAGACGTATCGACAAATTGAAAAAAACGTTCAATTTTCCCACGACCTTGCGGCCGTCCAGCAGTTGAGTGCGAGAGTTTGATTCCTAGTTTTGCACAAGTGATTTCTAGACTTTTCGCTCTATAAATAGATCCATTGTCGACATAAATCTGTTCTGGCTTACCGCATCTCATGATCGCTTTGAATAAACAATCTTCTAGCTGCGCTCCTTTTTCCTGAAAGTGAAACTGCCCGTGTACAATATATCTTGAGTAATCATCGATAAAGGCAAATAGCTTAGCTACACGCTTTTTATCTGGATTTGTAGGATCTGGTAGATAGAGCGTGTGTTGAACATCTCCTTGCCAACAGGCGTTGCGATGTGGGAATTCAAAACGACGAAAAGACCTTGAAGACGATGATTTCGATAGTTTCTTACGTGTAATTCCTCGTTTTCTTAGTTGTTTTGATAAGGTACTTTCAGAAATACTTCCTGGTTTGACCCATTCAGCTAACTCCATCATTCGAATGATTTGTTGGACGGATCTTTCAGGACGTTCTTGTTTTAATATGGTTGCTTTATCAAGGATTTCTTGCGAAATCGCACGTGCCGCATAACCACCACGGCGAGTTGGTTTTAATGCTTCAAAACCTCCGTTTCGATAGAGGTGTAAGTAACGCTCAAGTGTACGTTTACTGACGGTTTGTTTTTCTCCATAGGGTGTCACATGTTTTTTGCTAGCTATATCTCTAAATCGCTGCGCTTGTTCTCCTTTTTGAAGCTCTCTTGACACGACTTCAGCGATCAATCCATATCGAAATAAGGCAATTTCATTTCTCATTTTTTCATCCATTTTTTCTGCTCCTCTTTCTATTTCTACTATTTCTTTTACACTTTTAGTTTTATAACAATTGAAAGAAAGTAGGCAGAGCCCATCTTTTGTGGGAACGTTCGTTTCATAAGCTCGAAAACATGAAATTTTGACCCGAAAGGGTGAGAATTGATGAACGGAAGATTGATTGACGTTAATAATGGATGGAGGAACATGGAGGTTTTGCTTTATATTTTATTGATTAACTGATTTATCCAAGGAAAAAATCCGCAAAATGGGTAAGGACGGTCTGGATGAAGAATTTTCCAGAGTTTTTCGAGTAAGTATAAAAACGTTTGTTGGTTTGATAACTGTTTTGTCATAAAAAGGATAGTAGAATCAGAACTTAGTTCTACTAGACCTCGATTAAGTAAGTTGATCAAATCGCTTTCTTTCTGTTTCCAGAAACGCTCCCAACGCTTAATCGTTTTAACAGATATTCCACCTGTTTCATTGTTGGAAATGATCGATTGAATTTGTGCAAAACTTTTCTTTTTCATATAGCGTAAGATCCATGCATGTTGAAGTATTTTACCATTGTGAACCTGATATGGTAAGAGAAAGTCCGGCAAGAGAGAAAAAGTCTTTCCACAAGGTGAACAAAGCCAACGATAGATTGGGATCCACCTTATTTTCTTTTTTGTTATTGCTGAACGAAAATACTTACCGTGCCGATACAATTTATGATCACATTCAGGACAGTTCCCTTCAAAATACGGAGGTACTTCTTGGTAATACTTAAGGTAGCTCTTGATGCTTTTGCCAAGATATTTTATAATAATCATGAGTTTATATTGAAAGCCCCTCCAAAGAGACTGCAATCTCTTGGGGCTTTTTTTATGTCCTCCTCCCGCCAGGGAATGATTTACTTTTCTATATTGTCGCATATATAACTCCCCTAGTACCGACACAATATTTTCCTAAAACATAAATAAACGCTGCCATTGAAAATGGCAGCGGACA
>NZ_ALPT02000144.1 GCF_000292245.2 Alkalihalobacillus alcalophilus ATCC 27647 = CGMCC 1.3604
GTGTTAGTGATGTCTTATAATGGCTCAAACTTGTCGGTGCTAATTGTCCCGAAATTGACTGATTGACTGTCCAAAATGAAAGGGAAGCATTTTCAGCTTCCCTTTCATTTTTACAAATCTACTTGATACGTTTCATTTTTCTTAAGGTAAAACCTTACTTCATTTCGACCTGTCAGGATATACCAGTCTCTGCCGAGTTCCAAGCGACAGGGAAGAATTCGACCATATCCTAGATGAAGATCAAACCATTCTCCACATCGCATCTTATAGCCTAAATTTTCTCCCCAACAATCCAATTCTTCCTTGTACTTCATATCTTTCCAGCGGCTTTTCATGAAAGTTCTCCCTGAATGACTTGCTTAATCATATGATCATCAATGATCCTTCTGCCGTTTTGTGAACCATATAGAAGGCTATGTGTACAAAGTTTATTAATGAGCCTTGCGGCACCACCAGAGAACCGATGAATTTCGTCAAGAGCTCCATCAGAAAAGATGGGTTGGTCTACTTTGGCATAATGAAGATGCCTTGAAACATATTCCCCAACTTGAGCACGGTCGAGATGCCCTAACTGAAATTGGATATCTATTCTTTGACGTATCGCTGCGTATGATTGGAGTCGCAGTCGATCCCGCAATTCACTCTGACCGACCAAAATAAGGGCCATCGGACTTTGCGAATCCATTTTGAAATTCAGTAGAAATCGAACCTCTTCGAGCATTTCCCGATCGAGAAGATGGGCTTCATCTACTATCACTACAGGCTGGAGTCCTCGTATTCCTTTCATTAGTTCAATTTCTCGATGAAGTTGCCGTTTTGCATCTCCTCGATAAAACTTCGCTTCAGAGCCTAATTGTTCTAATAGACCTTTGTAAAAATGGCGAGGAGTTAACTTAGAGTCGGACAGATAAAGGACGTGAAATTTTCCTTTGTCCAATCTATCCACAAACTTACGAATGGTTGTCGTCTTTCCTGTACCACTGTCCCCACTCAGGACGGCAAAAAGCTGTCTTTCAGCTGTATATTTCAGTCTTCCAAGAATTTCTTGCATCATGGAGGAATCGTAAAGCTGATTCGTTGGTAAATCTCGGGTGAAAGGGGTATTTTCCATTTCATAGAATGCTTCAAACACGAGTATCATCCTCCTTCCAAACGGAACGGAAGGTTACGGCAGGTTTCTGTTCGATTTGACGCTCTTGGTTCTTTCTTTCAGCCGCCTTTAATAATCTTGAAGAGTCAACATTCTGCACCTGCAGGTGCTCAGGTAATTCCGGGCGCTTCCCAGCCCTTTCCCCAATAACAAGCTTTTTCGCTTTCCAAGGAGTATAACCTTCGAACTCAATGGTGAGCTCTTCGATATTCGCAGGGTCATAGACAACATCCACCTTTCGTCCAATGAATGTCAAACCAACCTCATATTTTTGATCCATGAAACTGATACATCCTGATTTATCAACTTTTCTTGTTTCACAGTGAAGAAAGGCATGGCTCAACGTATCTGGATCGATGAAACGAATCGATTTTTTATCTGAACGAAAGGAGGTTTCCGGGCTCATTTTCTCCTCAAGCGCAGAATGACGTTTATTCTGATAACATTCTATCAGCCACACTTGAAAAAGCTCATTCAGACGATCTAGGGTATTGGGTTTTTCGATGACAGCCTCACTGATAAAAGAATCTATAACTCGATTGAACCTTTCAATTTTTCCCTTTGATTCTGCGGCGTACGGTCTCGTGTAAGTAAGGCGAGTGCCTATTTTTGAACAAGTGCGTGCCATCCATTTAGTTCGATATTGTTTTCCATTATCAAAATAAACAGCTTCCGGAACACCATATTTTTGGATGGCCTGCCGAAAGGCATCCTCAATGATTCTTGAATCTAGTGTGGGATAGAAGGCAGCATGAACCACAAACCTAGTAGCGTCGTCGATAAAGGCAACTAGATATACTTGCTTCTTGACCCCATTTGGACCAATGGGCAAGTAAGGGCCGTATTTGATATCTGATTGCCAAAGTTGGTTTCGGTGCCGTTTTTGGAATCTTCGGGCAGCTGATCCTGTTTGGGAATAGAGGCGCATGTGTCGTGAGCTGTAACCTTTCTCTGTCAGCTTTTCCTGAAGCGTGGATCTTTTGATTTGCCCTGGTTCAACCAATCCTTCCCACTCAAGAATTTGAATAATTTGTGCCACACTTCGGCTAGGTACTTCTTTGCGAAGAAGAATCGCCTGTTCTAAAATAGGAGGAGGAATAGCTTCCGACTTTCTAGAAGTTTTTCTCCCTTGTGGCTTCAATCCTCCAAACCCCTCTTCACGAAATTGCGCCAGATATCGTCTGATGGTTCTTTCTGAAAGACCGTTGGTCTTCGCTATCTGCTCTTTTAATTCCTTGAATTTCCCAGCATCAAGTCCCTCTGCCAATAAAGGGGATATCAACTGAAAACGCTGCACGGCCAATTCTTCTGATTTCTTATGATCCCTCATGATACACTCTCCTTTCTGTGTCTATCATGAGTGTAAATCAGGAGTTATTGGACAATGAATGCAGAACGGGTATGTGCCCATAAATTAATATTTACGATAGGCCGGACAATCCTTGCCAGCCATCCATTGGCATCTCCTGCCAAGCGTCCTATCCTTTGAAGTGCAGTCCCTGAACCTGCGGACGTGAAATCCAGGGGGATGTTTCCCTGATTGGTTCTGATCACGATGGAAGTTAAACAGCCAACCCAATAATCCACAAATTTATGAAACCATCCATGCCACCTCGAGAGGGTGGAATTATCGGCTGGAACAATGTGGTTAGATGGGTTCGTAAGAACGCTTTCAATGCATTCAAGTTCATAGCGTTTATAAGGGACCAAAAAATCCGGTAATTCATGGTGAATGGTACAGCAATTCGTGCACCTTAATCTTCGGATGTTATACATCTTACCTTGACCTAAATGATCGATGGCTTTTCGATTCTTCGTTCCTATAACCAACATGTCTTTCCCACAACAAGGTGAAGGAATCCTCTCTGCACCTCTAACTAAAAACTCCAGTAAGAATATTTTCAATCAGTCTATAATCTGATACAATAATCATATACTTTTTTGTTGGGACGTCTCCTGTATAACTGTTGGCGCAGTTGTACATTTTGGAGACGTCTTTTCCTTTCTCCAGAATGATAAATGTCGAAATATTACGAATTATATATGGACATTATAATCGACTAATTCTGGACAGGCAATACCATCAACTTTAGGTAATTTTAGGTTGTCAAAAACAA
>NZ_ALPT02000145.1 GCF_000292245.2 Alkalihalobacillus alcalophilus ATCC 27647 = CGMCC 1.3604
AAAGAAGAGGATAATGTAAAGTAACCCTTTTTATGTTATTAAATTAGAAGTTTTCCCAGATTTAACTTTACATTATCACCATGGCTATTATTTATTAAAGGTTTTCAACCAAGTCAATAAATCTTCATTCTTCTCCCACATTGGTTCATCAGTAGGTGATACATCTACATACGCTTTCTCAATTGCCTCTCTTTTTTGCTTTGAATCCGTTTTAGCGTAGATTTCCGTTACTTGTACAGAACAGTGGCCTAATATATCTCTTATATAGACAAGATTTACTCCTGCCTGAAGGAGATGCATTGCCTTTGAGTGTCTAAGGCAGTGGCAGGACAATACTTCCGGTATTAATACTTTATTTTTCTCACGTGCTAATTTTTTATATTTTTCTACAATATAATTTACCCCTGCTCTAGTCAGTCTTTCTTTTCTCTTATTAAAGAACAAAGGATATAAGTTAGCGGAATTTCGTAAAAGATTCTGCTCTTCCATGTATTTTTTTACAATCCGCATAGTTGGCTCCATTAATGGTACGATCCTAGCCTTGTTCCCCTTACCAATCAACTTTATAGTATAAGGTTTGTCGAATCTAATCATAGATGGTGTCAAGTCAATAACTTCCTGCACTCTTGCCCCAGTGTCATACATAAGTGTTAATAAGGCTAAGTTGCGCCGTCCTGCCTCTGTGTTAAGATCCGGCATTTCTAAAAGTAGTTTAATTCCATCAAGAGTTAAATAGTTAATGGTTTTCTTTTCTGTCTTTTTGACCGATATAGAGAGGACCTGCTGCCATTCTAATAGATTGTCTGGATTCTCGTATTGAAGGTATTTAAAGAAAGAATGGAGAGCCGCTAGTCGCACATTTCTTGTTGAAGGGCTGCACTGACGCTTATCCTCTGTCCAATCTAAATAATCCACCACTAAATTTTTTGTTATCTTGTTCAATGTTAGATGTTCTACTGAAATTCCTTTTTCGTCTTTTAAGAACCGCAGAAAGAGTATAAATGTATCTCTGTAGGAGGCAATGGTATTTTTGCTTGCACCAATTTCCCCTGGTAGAAACTTGGTAAGAAATCCTGTAAGATAATATGAAAAATCTGTAGGTTTCACGGTAAAGTCACCTCCGGAAACAAATATGAACAAAGACTATTTACCTCCTGAATTAATTCTGGATACATATCCGAAGTTAACCTGACATACTTATCAGTAGCTTCTAAGGATGAGTGACCTAGGTAATTGGAAAGGATAGGAAGAGAATAGTATAGATCCAGTCCCTGACGGGACATTTCTGCTAATGAATGTACACTAAATGAATGTCTAAAACTGTGTACGCATGGTCCCATCCCTTTACCACCATGAGGAATGCCAGCTTTCCAGAGTATTTTACGAAACCACCTATATACTGTATCAGATGCATATTTTTCGTTATTTTTCTGCTTTAAAAAATAATCGTTAGGGCTTTGTAGGTGTAGACAATACTTGCTGTATTGTTTACACACATTTTTTAATGAATCTGAGAGTGGAAGCATTCGATCACAGCCATTTTTTGACTCACGAATAGTAATGTAACCCTCATCGAGATTTACATCCTCACATTTAAGTGCCAATGCTTCACTTACTCTCAATCCACATCCATAGATCATGCGAAAAACAACAGGTAGAATATACTTCATAGTTGTCTGTCCTTTAACTTCAATGGTATCACATGCATCAAAGAATAACTTTAGCTCTTCTTTTGAAAAGATATATGGTGTAAATGTGCTTTTATAGACTTTTAGTTGCCTCGGAATGTGAGATGGGTATCCTAGTTGATTTAGGTAAATAGAAAAATTTATTATGGTATTGACCCTCTTATACCGTGTAACATCGGCCTCATTCGGACGTTTTTCCGCCCATTTAATGGCCAATCCTTTTGTTAATCCAATAGAAGTTGCTCCATTTTTAATAGTAAAATTATCAAACATCTTGAAGGTATAAGCGTTGTCAAAGGCATATCCCATACTTCTTTTGAATTCGATATATTGTTCAATCAATAAAGCATTAACCCCATAGAACTCCATTTATTTCACCTCCTGATAATGAGGTGATGTTAAAGGCAGTACGTCTAAGGCACATTGACGAAGTGATTCTAGATCAATTCTAAGATATGTTTTTGTGCTTTCAGTATTGGTATGACCTAGTACTTCTGAAATAACTGGTAAAGGAGTCTTTTTTTCTAATAGAATTCCTGCAAGGCTATGACGCAGAGCGTGTGGACCATGTTTCTTTTTGTCAATGTTATTTATACCTGCCCTTTTTAAATAAAAGGAAACAATACTGTGAAGAGTTGGTTCCTCAAGTTTGTCGTATGGTCGTCCAGCACGAATAAATATATAGGGTAGTTCCGACTCTGGTCTTCCATATTTGAGATAATCAATAATCGCATTCCCAATTTCAGTCAAGAGCGGAAGCTCTATTCTTTCCTTTGTCTTTTTCTGAATTAAACAAAGGGTGTTGGTTTCCCAATGAATGTTTTCAAACCTTAATCCGCAAATATCAGAAGCACGTAACCCAAGCCGAGCTGCCAATAATATCATCGCTATATCCCTTTTTCCTTTTGGACTACTTCTATCCACAGATTCTAACAGGATTCTAACTTCATCTTTTGTATAGGTGGTTGGTAGGTGAGCTTCCTTTTTGTAGCTACTTTTAGGTACCAGATAACTTAAGTCGCAATCTAAATATTGATTATCAGCTAAAAACCTTAAAAAGCCTCTTAAGGATGAAAGCGTACAGTGAATAGTTGACTTCGAAAAGAAACCAAGGCTACTAATAAAGCCCAAAATATGTTTATTGCCCAGATCTGAGAGGTAAAGAATTTTGTTTGAGTTAAGATAAACCAAAAATCTGTGAAGATATATTTTGTTATTATTTAATGTATCCTCTGATAAGCCTCGTGATTTTCTATAATCTAAAAAGTTAACTATAAATTCTCCAATTTCACCATCGAAATCGTAAGACTTTAGAATTGATCTAAACTTAATAACACCCGTAGTCTGATACTCCGTAAGTACGTTTACACATCTAATGATTTCTTTTTCCCGCGTA
>NZ_ALPT02000146.1 GCF_000292245.2 Alkalihalobacillus alcalophilus ATCC 27647 = CGMCC 1.3604
TAAGGTTATTTTCTACTTTGGAGAAGGGTGTGATTTTCTAATGGAGACAAAGAAAAAACAATTAAGAGCTAAAGTCAAATTAGAGCGTCAGCAGTTAACAGAAGATACATATTTAGAATGGTCCAAGCAAATCCATAAACGGTTACAAAACATAGATTACTGGAAAAAAGCTGAAGTTGTTGCGATGTCATTTTCCATTCATTTTGAAGTGGATACGATAGAACTCATAAAAGAATGTTGGAAAGCATCGAAAAGAGTCGTCCTGCCAAGAGTTAATTTTTTAACAAAAGAGATGTTTTTTTATGAAGTAACCAGCTTTGAGCAATTAGAAGAAACTAAATTTAGTCTGAAGGAGCCGAATGTGGAGAAAACGAATCGGATCGACATAAACGAAATCGATTTTGTTCTCGTACCTGGGGTTGCTTTTGGCAAAAGAGGAGAAAGACTAGGGTATGGAGGTGGGTTTTATGATCGGTTTTTAGCTCAGACAAATATCCCCAAAGTCGCTCTAGCCTTTTCTTTCCAAGTTTTCGCTCAGATCCCTGTGGAAATCCATGACCAACGAGTCGATCTAATTGTGACAGAAAATGAAGTGATTAGTCGATGATTGTTCAATTTATCGGAGTCCTTCTGTTAGCCATTATGTCGTTTTGGTTGAAAAAATTAACTTTATCCGGAGCGATTTGTGCGGTTATCGTTGGTTTTATGATTTCTTGGGGTTTAGGTTTAAATGGTTTACTCATATTGGCAGCGTTTTTTATTAGCTCGATTGTTTGGAGTTCTTTATTCAAAAGGAATAAAGAAAATGAAGTAGATAAGAAGGATAAAGCTCGTGATGGATTGCAAGTTTTAGCAAATGGTGGTGTTGCCGCCTTACTTGCTCTTTTTTACGGTATTTTTGAAATAGACATGTTTCTTTTCGCTTTTATTGTTTCCTTGGCTGCTGCTACTTCTGATACGTGGGCCTCTGAAATTGGGAGGCTAAACCAAAAAGAACCAATTGATGTTCTTTCTTTTCAAAAAGTGAAACAAGGGACTTCTGGGGCGATGAGTTTATTGGGAACAATCGCTGCTGCTATTGGAAGTGTATTCATTGTTCTCTTGGCACTATTGTTATGGGGCCATGAGTTCTCTTTTTCTACTGGACTTGTTTTATTGTTAATCTGTGCTGGTTTTTTTGGTAACTTAGTTGATACGTATGCTGGGGCTTTAATTCAAATAAAATATCGTTGTCCAAATTGTGAGACGATTACGGAGAAAACGGAGCATTGTCAGCAAAAGACGGTACATTATAAAGGGTTTTATCGGTTTAATAACGAAACGATCAACTTTTTATGTACATTTTCTGGTCCAGTTTTCTTTTTTTGCACTTTATGGGTGGCTCAGCTAAACTAGACGATAGGAAAAAAAGAGGAGAGAAGGTCCATGGCAGAAAATAAATTTGAACGATATTCAAGGCAAATGCTTTTTCCAGGCATAGGTGAAGAGGGGCAAGAAAAATTAAATAATGCAAGGGTGCTAATTGTTGGGGTTGGAGCATTAGGGACGGTTTTAGCGAATCATCTTGTTCGAGCAGGAGTTGGATTTGTTCGGATTGTCGACCGTGATTATGTTGAAAAAAGCAATTTACAGCGCCAAATGCTGTTCGATGAAGAAGATGTGAAATCGGCTTTACCGAAAGCGGTGGCAGCAAAACAACGATTAGAGAAAGTGAACTCCGCCGTAGAAATTGAAGCAATTGTAACGGATGTTAATGTAACAAACATCGAAGAGATGATGGAGTCTATAGACTTAGTGTTTGATGGAACAGACAATTTTTCGACTCGTTTTTTATTAAATGATAGTTGTTTTAAAAAGGGCATCCCATTTGTTTATGGAGGGGCAGTAAGTGCTCGAGGGATGTCTGCATTATTCATCCCAGAAGAAACGCCTTGTTTACGCTGCTTTATTCAACCGGGCGATGGAAATGGCCAAACATGTGATACGATTGGGGTTATTAGTCCTGTAGTAGATATCGTTTCTTCTTTTCAAGTTGTTGAAGGGTTGAAATACTTGGTTGGACAAAAAGATAAACTGCGAAACACATTAAAAACGTTTGATTTATGGAATAATTATGATTACGAAATGAAAATGACGAAGAAAAAAGAAACATGTCCGGTTTGTCAACATGGCGAGTTTCCGGCTTTAGAAGCACAAGCAACCGATGCTGTCACAACTTTATGTGGCAGAGAAACCGTGCAAATTGCCAGAAATCAACGCATGGACTTAGCAGTCTGGGCGACACGCCTTGAAAAAGCAGCAACCGTTAAAAAGACACCGTTTTTATTACAAGTTCAATTAATAGAGGGAGAAAGATTAGTTATCTTTCCAGATGGACGAATATTAGTGCAAGGAACAGAAGACTTAATAAGAGCAAAAAGCTTATATAGTAAATATATTGGCGATTAACTGTTTATATTAAGAGAAGGAACTGTCCCAAAAGCCCTTAAATAGAAAAAGCCTATGTTTTTTACTCATTGTAAAATACGTAGGCTTTGATTATTTTTGTTGGAGATTAGCTAGATGAAGATGGAGCAGCATGTTACCTCTTACTCGATAACATTTCAGCCCTTTTTTTATTACTCAACTTTCGCATCGAGAAAATCCGTTCAACTAGTTGGCAGA
This sequence comes from Alkalihalobacillus alcalophilus ATCC 27647 = CGMCC 1.3604, assembly GCF_000292245.2. Lineage (GTDB taxonomy): Bacteria > Bacillota > Bacilli > Bacillales > Bacillaceae_D > Alkalihalobacillus > Alkalihalobacillus alcalophilus. The sequence goes on from NZ_ALPT02000146.1 coordinate 2,665, forward strand.
GCGAATAGAAGCTCTTAAACAAATGCCTTTGACACGTTTGAAAAGCGAGAACGCAAATCACACCAAACGGATAAACTGTGCATTAAGAAAATATTATAGACCCTCCGGCTGTCGCTCCCAAAACCATACTCCGCGTCCTGCGGGAACCTTG
>NZ_ALPT02000147.1 GCF_000292245.2 Alkalihalobacillus alcalophilus ATCC 27647 = CGMCC 1.3604
TCCACACGTAGCTACCCAGCGATGCTCCTGGCGGAACAACTGGTACACCAGCGGTGTGTCCATCCCGGTCCTCTCGTACTAAGGACAGCTCCTCTCAAATTTCCTGCGCCCGCGACGGATAGGGACCGAACTGTCTCACGACGTTCTGAACCCAGCTCGCGTACCGCTTTAATGGGCGAACAGCCCAACCCTTGGGACCTACTTCAGCCCCAGGATGCGATGAGCCGACATCGAGGTGCCAAACCTCCCCGTCGATGTGGACTCTTGGGGGAGATAAGCCTGTTATCCCCAGGGTAGCTTTTATCCGTTGAGCGATGGCCCTTCCATGCGGAACCACCGGATCACTAAGCCCGACTTTCGTCCCTGCTCGACTTGTAGGTCTCGCAGTCAAGCTCCCTTTTGCCTTTGCACTCTACGAATGATTTCCAACCATTCTGAGGGAACCTTTGGGCGCCTCCGTTACTGTTTAGGAGGCGACCGCCCCAGTCAAACTGCCCACCTGACACTGTCCCTGAACCGGATCACGGTCCGAGGTTAGAATGTCAGCACAGTCAGGGTAGTATCCCACCGACGCCTCCACCGAAGCTAGCGCTCCGGCTTCCAAGGCTCCTACCTATCCTGTACAAACTGTACCAACATCCAATATCAAGCTACAGTAAAGCTCCATGGGGTCTTTCCGTCCTGTCGCGGGTAACCTGCATCTTCACAGGTACTATAATTTCACCGGGTCTCTCGTTGAGACAGTATCCAAATCGTTACACCATTCGTGCGGGTCGGAACTTACCCGACAAGGAATTTCGCTACCTTAGGACCGTTATAGTTACGGCCGCCGTTTACTGGGGCTTCAATTCAGAGCTTCTCCCGAAGGGATAACCCCTCCTCTTAACCTTCCAGCACCGGGCAGGTGTCAGCCCCTATACTTCGCCTTGCGGCTTCGCAGAGACCTGTGTTTTTGCTAAACAGTCGCTTGGATCTTTTCACTGCGGCTCTCTCAGGCTATTCACCTTAATAGAGCACCCCTTCTCCCGAAGTTACGGGGTCATTTTGCCGAGTTCCTTAACGAGAGTTCTCCCGAGCGTCTTAGAATTCTCTTCTCGCCTACCTGTGTCGGTTTACGGTACGGGCACCTCTCACCTCGCTAGAGGCTTTTCTTGGCAGTGTAGAATCAGGAACTTCGGTACTCAATTTCCCTCGCCATCACAGCTCAGCCTTTATGAGAAGCGGATTTGCCTACTTCTCAGCCTAACTGCTTGGACGCACATATCCATCAGTGCGCTTACCCTATCTTTCTGCGTCCCCCCATTACTCAAACGGTGAGGAGGTGGTACAGGAATTTCAACCTGTTGTCCATCGCCTACGCTTTTCAGCCTCGGCTTAGGTCCCGACTAACCCTGAGCGGACGAGCCTTCCTCAGGAAACCTTGGGCTTTCGACGGAGGGGATTCTCACCCCTCTTTTCGCTACTCATACCGGCATTCTCACTTCTAAACGCTCCACCAGTCCTCACGATCTGACTTCGCTGCATTTAGAACGCTCCCCTACCACTGACACCTGAAGGTGTCAATCCATAGCTTCGGTGATACGTTTAGCCCCGGTACATTTTCGGCGCAGAGTCACTCGACCAGTGAGCTATTACGCACTCTTTAAATGGTGGCTGCTTCTAAGCCAACATCCTGGTTGTCTAAGCAACTCCACATCCTTTTCCACTTAACGTATACTTGGGGACCTTAGCTGATGGTCTGGGCTGTTTCCCTCTTGACTACGGATCTTAGCACTCGCAGTCTGACTCCCGAGGATAAGTAATTGGCATTCGGAGTTTGACTGAATTCGGTAATCCTGTGGGGACCCCTAGTCCAATCAGTGCTCTACCTCCAATACTCTCACCTCGAGGCTAGCCCTAAAGCTATTTCGGGGAGAACCAGCTATTTCCGAGTTCGATTGGCATTTCACCCCTACCCACACCTCATCCCCGCATTTTTCAACATGCGTGGGTTCGGGCCTCCATTCAGTGTTACCTGAACTTCACCCTGGACATGGGTAGATCACACGGTTTCGGGTCTACGACGGCGTACTCATTCGCCCTATTCAGACTCGCTTTCGCTACGGCTCCGCTTCATCAGCTTAACCTTGCACGACATCGTAACTCGCCGGTTCATTCTACAAAAGGCACGCTGTCACCCATTAACGGGCTCCAACTAGTTGTAGGCACACGGTTTCAGGATCTCTTTCACTCCCCTTCCGGGGTGCTTTTCACCTTTCCCTCACGGTACTGGTTCACTATCGGTCACTAGGGAGTATTTAGCCTTGGGAGATGGTCCTCCCGGATTCCGACGGGGTTTCACGTGTCCCGCCGTACTCAGGATCCACTCTGGAGGAAACGAAGTTTCGGCTACGGGGTTGTTACCCTCTTTGACGGACCTTTCCAGGTCGCTTCACCTACTCCGTTTCTTTTTGACTCCGTATAGAGTGTCCTACAACCCCAAGAGGCAAGCCTCTTGGTTTGGGCTGTTTCCGTTTCGCTCGCCGCTACTCAGGAAATCGCATTTGCTTTCTCTTCCTCTGGGTACTTAGATGTTTCAGTTCCCCAGGTCTGCCTTCTCATACCCTATGTATTCAGATATGGATACCATCCTATTAAAGATGGTGGGTTCCCCCATTCGGATATCCCCGGTTCAAAGCTTACTTACAGCTCCCCGAGGCGTTTCGCCGTTCGTCGCGTCCTTCTTCGGCTCCTAGTGCCAAGGCATTCACCGTGCGCCCTTTCTAACTTAACCA
>NZ_ALPT02000148.1 GCF_000292245.2 Alkalihalobacillus alcalophilus ATCC 27647 = CGMCC 1.3604
TTACAAATGCTAAATTAAGAATGTACATAAGTGATCGTTTAAGTATGTACAGATTCGACAATATAGCTGCATAATATTCTTGAGGTGGATATTATGCATATGCAGATAAATATAAATACAGCTATTGAAATTACTAGTCTTTTAGATTTACCTAAATTAAAAATGTTGATGGAGAGTTTAAAAATGAAAATCAATAAGAGTAAATTGGCTCGGGATATGGGCGTTGATCGGAGGACAATTGATAAATACTTAAATGGTTATGAACAGAAAAGTACTAGGGAACGGTCATCAAAACTTGATGACTTTTACGAAGTCATTAAGCTCCTGTTATCAGAAGAGTCAAAGCAGGTTTTTTATTACAAACGAGTATTATGGCAATATTTAAAGGATAATCATGGGCTAGATTGTGCCCAATCTAGTTTCCGAAGGTACATATCAAGTAAAGTGGAATTTCAAAGTTATTTTGATTCGGGAAAACGTAAGAGTTCAAACAGTGAAGTCATACGTTTTGAAACACCACCAGCTGAACAAGCACAATTGGATTGGAAAGAAAATATTCGATACATCACCAAGGATGGTGAGATCCTATATGTAAATGTTTGCGTACTCTTACTGGCTCATTCAAGATTTCGGACCTTTCACCTAGCTATCTCTAAATCTCAAAGTTTATTATTTTCATTCCTTACGGAAAGTTTTGAGGCATTTGAGGGAGTACCTAAAATGATCCTAACAGACAATATGAAAACTGTAATGGACGAGCCTAGAACAGAATACCAAAAAGGAACAGTAAATGAGCGTTTTTATCAATTTAGTAAAGACATGGGTTTTGAAGTGAAGCCTTGTATTGCTGGTAGACCAAGGACAAAAGCCAAGGTAGAGGCTCCGATGAAACTACTCGATGAGATTCATGCCTATCAAGGAAAGTTTGATTATGAGGAACTCCATCAGTTTGTACAGAAACTGTGTGATCGTATCAATCATAGTTACCATCAGGGGACAGGAAAAATACCAATACTAGCACTACAAAAAGAAAAAAACCTCTTATCCCCATTACCAAATGAACGAATAAGAGATTTTTATAAAATTGATCGTATACAAGTGAAAGTAAATCCATCAAATATGGTTCCTTTCAAATCCAACCAGTATTCAGTCCCACCTGGATACATCGGGAAAACTCTTAGTTTACAAGTATACGATAACCATATCTATATTTATTATAACACGGAGTTAGTTGTCAAACACCCTATTAGTCAATCGAAGATTAATTACAAGCCTGAACATTATATAGAGACTTTGGCTAGAGGGCTGCCGTCTTCCACTAACATAGAAGATTTGGCTAGAAAAAATTTAGAAGCAATTAACGAGGTGTATAAAAATGAATAGTAGTTATAACAAGCTTGTAGAAAATTTAGAGTATTTAAAGTTAAAACAGATGCTGGTACATCTGGATGATACGATTGATTTTATGACAAATAACCAATTGTCGTTTACGGATACGTTAATAAAACTTACAGATTATGAAATTGATATGAAAGAAATAAATATGGTCAAATCAATGGTAAAGGTTGCAGCTTTTCCGCACCTAAAGGAAGTAAAGGATTTTGACTTTAATTTCCAGCCAACGATTAACAAACAACAGATATTAGATTTTACTACCTTACGGTTCATTGAACAAAAAGAGAATATTGTATTTTTAGGGACAAGTGGAGTTGGTAAAACGCATTTGGCAACCTCTATAGGGATAGCAGCCGCCAAGAAAAGAACAAGTACGTACTTTATTAAGTGTAATGAATTGATTATGAATTTAAGAAAAGCGAAGCTTGAAAACCGATTAGAAAATAGATTAGAACATTATGCAAAATACAAACTGCTTATTATCGATGAAATTGGGTACCTGCCTATCGACGCAGAAGATGCAAAATTATTTTTTCAGCTAATTGACTTGAGATATGAGCAGAAAAGTACCATTTTAACAACAAACGCTAGCTTTAAAACATGGGGAGACATCTTTCAGGATACCAAAATCGCCAATGCCATTTTAGACCGTGTTCTCCACCACGCAACGGTGGTAAATATTATTGGTGATTCATACCGCTTAAAAGATCATTTTAAAAGAGAGACCAACAAACAAGGAGACAGATAATATGAGTGCATCTAGACTAGAAAAAATAATACAGTTCTTTCGTTCATATGGGATCAAAATTGATGAGAAGCTAATTGAAGAATGGTTAGAAGCTACTTCAAACACAAGAGCTTTTGAATCACCAGTATGTGAGGATGATCTATATGAATTTAATGAGTGGTGTAGATGGAAAGGCACGGCATATGAAGAAGGCATTGATGATCAAACAAAAATCGCAAGATTATTAGATGAAATAAAAGACTTAAGAAATGAAATATCCACGCTGAAAAAAGAGAAAGGAACTCTTGAAGATAAACTAGGAATAGCTCCATTTTAATCTATGACAACCCTCCCCCAGCAATAAAGTTAGTAG
>NZ_ALPT02000149.1 GCF_000292245.2 Alkalihalobacillus alcalophilus ATCC 27647 = CGMCC 1.3604
GTAAGCCCCCAATCAAATAACGCATATCCAAACACGGCATCTCCTTGGTACGATCAATGTATCAATTTTAGGAGGTGCTGTTCTCATGTCACAAGAGAAATTAACGATTATCCCCGTTACACTCCAACCTGTTTGCAAAGATAGATCTTCATATGCTACTTCGAATACCTCCGGTCTATGCACAATCAAAACAGGTACTTTTGAAATTTCCTTTTATAACGGCCTGGAAGAACGCATCATCCAAACGGTGTTGAGGGAGTTGAAACATCTATGAAGCAGGATTATACCAGTGTAAAAAATATCTACATCGTTTGTGGAAAAACGGATATGCGTAAAGGCATGGACGGTCTTGCTACGCTGATTCAAGACTCATTTGAGCTGGATCCATACAGCGATTCCATTTTTCTGTTCGCTGGAAGAAGCAAGGATCGTTATAAATGTTTATATTTTGATGGAGATGGCTTCGCCATGCTGTATAAACGATTAGATAGTGGAAAATTACAATGGCCTAAGAATGAACTAGAAGTTCGGAACTTGTCACAACAAGAACTTCGATGGCTACTAGAAGGTTTGTCTATCCAACAACCAAAAGCTATTCGCTCTTCTTCTAAAGGAATATTTTGATTTTCATATTTATTTCACTGTTCGAACCCTTTATACTAATAAAAACGAAGTTGAACGGAAAGTGGTGAATGTGATGTCAGATGTTTCTTCTAAGAATGAAAAACAAATGGAAAAATTGATTCAGGTACTAGAAGAGCAATTGGCCCATTCGAATCAGCAAAATCAAGAATTATCGAAGCAAATTGAATCACTTACACAACAGGTGCAACATTTAACCAAGATGTTATTCGGCTCCAAAACGGAGAAATCAAAATACCAGCCCGATGGGCAAGGCTCCTTGTTTGATGACGATGATTCTTCTTTTACAGACCCTGAGCACACAGAAGAACAAAGCCAACAGACCATTTCCTATACTGTTGTTCGAAAGCTATCGAAGAAAAAGAGGAACGATTCCTTACGTGATGATGTGGCAGTAGAAGTCATCCATCATCATCCTGAAAATACTTTATGTGATTGTTGCCAACATCAAATGGCGGAGATCGGAAGTAAGGTAGCCCGTGAAGAGGCAAAATTCATTCCAGCCAGTATGATGAAAGTGCAACACGTAGAGCACGCATATGAATGCAGAGAATGTAAACGAGATGTCTCCCAACCCGCACAAATGAAACGAGGAAAAGCACCTCATTTAGCTATCCAACGGAGCCTTGCCGGCCCAAGTGTGCTGGCTAAAGTGATCTATGATAAATTTGTGCAATATCTACCCCTTTACCGTCAGGTGAAGGAATGGATTCGTCACGGTTTGGATACGAATGATAAGAATCTATCGAACTGGGTCATTCGCGTAGCTGAAGATTGGCTGTCACCAGTTTATGATCGAATGAAAGAATGGATGATGATAAAAAACGTTCTGCATGTCGATGAAACATACGCCCAAATTATCCTCCGTTCCGATGGAAAGTCGGGTCAGACCAATGCCTATAATTGGGTGTATCGCACGGTGCCAAGTCAAGGACCCATCATTACGCTATTCCAAAGCTCATTATCCCGTGCAAGATCAGTATTAGATACTTTCACGCAAGGATTCAAGGGGACGATGGTATGTGATGGATATTCTGCTTATGGGAACTTGCCGAATGTTACGTTTGCCAATTGTTGGGCTCATGTTCGACGTTATTGGTTAAAAGCGGATAGCAAAAACGGCCGGATTGGCGTAAACTATTGCGATCAATTATACCGGTTAGAGCGGAAGTTTAAACACTTATCTCCAAGTAAACGGCGGAAAATGCGGAAAAAATATTCAAAGAAGATTGTCGATGAATTCTTCCAGTGGGTCGATACATCACCCTTCTTTGGCAAAAGTGCACTCGCGAAGGCAGCGGAGTATACCTTGAAAAGAGCAGACGGCTTACGAATATTTTTGTGTGATGGTCGGATTGAAATCGACAATAACCCAGCTGAAAATGCCATCCGTCCCAATGTTCTAGGAAGAAAAAATTGGATTCATTCTGTTAGTGAGGCTGGCGCAAGGGCAAACGCTATTTGTTTAAGTCTCGCAGAGACAGCAAAGAGTAATGGCATCGATTTCTATGAATATATAAAGAAGTTACTAACAGATCTGCCGAATCTGGATATCCATCAGAATCCCGAAATTTTGGATCGGTATTTACCCTGGTCAAAGATGATCCAGACAACTTGCAGCAAACCATAAAAATAGCCGCCTATTTGATTTGAAAAATCGTCATAGATGGCTATTTGTCATGCGCATTGAAAAGATATGCTTATTTTTATAATTCGGGCTTACT
>NZ_ALPT02000150.1 GCF_000292245.2 Alkalihalobacillus alcalophilus ATCC 27647 = CGMCC 1.3604
GTATTTGGCAATTAAAAAATGTACCAAATGGCAATTAAATATGCATGCCACTTGTCACTTCAAATTATTGATGCAATAAAGACTCTTTATAACGAAAACTATCTCCTTTAAAAACAAGTAAATGAGAATGGTGAATCAGGCGGTCAATGACAGCTTCTGTTAGAATCGGGTCGCCAAAAACATGATTCCATTGACCGAATTGAAGATTGGTTGTAATCACTATACTTCGGTTTTCATAACACATAGAAATCACTTGAAATAAAAGCTCTGCTCCTTCTTTGTTTAACGGAATATAGCCGAGCTCATCAAGTATTAAAAGGTCTAGCTTTTCGATTTGTTTCATCAGCTTTGGTAGAGTGTTTTTCTGGTTTGCTTCAATTAGTTTATTAACCAAGCCTGCCACTGTATAGAACTTTACCTGGCTGCCAAATCTATGTATGGCATTTAAGGATAGTAATGTTGCCAAATAAGTCTTTCCTGTACCGACACCACCGTATAAAATAAGGTTTTCCCTCTCCTTAATAAAGTCACCATTAATGACAGCTGTACGTTCAATTCCTTGTGAAATTTGTATATGTTCCCATTGGAAAGGAGTAGAACCTGTCTTCGGTAGCTGAGCTTGACTTAGTAATAAATTAACTTTTCTTTCTTCCCGATTTTGGACTTCCTTTTCAAAAAGCTTTAATAGGTACTCTTCATTTGTTTCTGCTTCTATTTGATTAAAATTCTCTCTAATCCAACTTAACTTTAGTCGCTTTGCGTAGGCTTGTATTTGCTCGTTCATTCACTCGTACCCCCTTGAAAGAAAGCATCGTAATGAGAAAGCCCACGAGTTGCGCTAGGTACTGTTGGAACATTAAGACGAGGAGTAATCGCCTCATAAGATGTACCTTGATTTAGTAGAGAATAGAAACAATGCTTGATTTGATCCGCACTAGGATGACCATGTGAAGAAGCTAACTCTAATGCCTCATTCAATAAAGTAAAATCATCATTTTTTAAGAGCGTAGCTAAAAGACGTAAAACTTCTTTCTGCTCTTCTTCTGTACAATCTCTTAAAAAGTTGGACCATTCAAGGGGAAATTGGTCATATAAACTAGAATATTTAATTGCCTTTGGACGTTTTGATAGTAAGTGTAAATATGGTTGCCAGTTCATCGACCTTCTTTTTACTCCATATAAACGAGAATGCTTTACAATAACCTGACGTTCTTCGTTCAATACAATAATAGAGTTATAGGTTACACAAATATTTATGCGCTGCTTGGCAAATCTAGGCGACGTTGAATATTCCTTGTTATCGATGTTTATAATCCCGTATTTATCTGCCTTCACTTCCTGATAACGCACACATTCAAACTTCTTCTCAGGAAGGATAAGCCATTCCTTTTTGTCTTCCTTATATAACTCTGATTGAAGCGTTTCTTTTAAGTAGTGTGGACGATTTCGGTCTTCCTCTGCGCATTGCCAAAGTGTTTCATTAAATTGGTCGAGATCCACTATGGTGCACTCGGGTAATAAGAAGTTATTTCGAACATATTTCACCATTGCTTCAACGTGTCCTTTTTCATTCCCCTTCCCAGGATTACAAAATTCGTAACTGAACCCATAGTGTAAGACAAAACGTTCAAATGTATCAGTGAGTTCACGTTCACCCTTACCTTTTATCTTTTTCACGGCGGGGGATAAGTTATCGAATCGTATCGTTGTCGGCACACCACCCATATAGTGAAACATACGTTGTAGACCCTCTAGTAAACACTCAGTGTTTTCCGAAGGAAATACCTGAAACAGGAATGAATTACTGTACGGAAATGACATCACTAAATACGGTAGGTCTATTATCTCTGATTCATATAAGAAGGGTGCTGTACCAAAATCAACTTGTGCTGTTCCTGGTATGGATTCAAGAGGTAATGAAGCTCCTTCTATATATTCTTTTAGCTCTTTCTTCCTTCTTGAAACATAGTCACGAACTGTACGTGCAGAACCTTCGAAGCTATGAAACTTAACTAACTGCTCGTACATTCTTTTGGCAGTTCTATGATTCTTCTTTTTCTTTTTTAAGTCTTCTCGAATCCACTTATCTAAAATAGGCTTCACTGGATCCATCACTCTAGAGCTTCTTTTCTGTGG
>NZ_ALPT02000151.1 GCF_000292245.2 Alkalihalobacillus alcalophilus ATCC 27647 = CGMCC 1.3604
GACAGAACGAGACTACATTGCTATCCACTCGCTTTTCCGATTGCTCCGCTTGATCCACAACCTTAACTGAATCCTCTTTAGTAGGCTCATCTTGCTTTTGCTCCGTTTTCATATTGCGAGCTTCTCGCGTTCTCTCGATAGCAGCAGCATTCTTAGGAGATAGAGCAAGGAAGCTAAGGACATTCAATGTGCTTTCGTCTGGACGGACGGAAACGCGCTCTTTTTCAAAACGTATGTATAGCCCTTGGGAGTCACTTCGTAGGACGCGTTCAATCTTTTTTCCACTAATGTAAATGCGGACCTTCTTGCCGATCATTTCTTCTACTTGCTCAGCGTGTCGAACATTCATGAAAGATTTCTCCTCTCGTTTCAGAAATTCTGATAGGTTTTGATATAACACTTTTGTTATGATTGTGTAAGTACGTTACCGCTTGTTAATTAAATAATACTCCATAAACGGAGTAAAAGCAATAGAAATATTCCGTTTATGGAGCAAAAAATAAAAAATACTACAGTAACGGAGTGATTAATGTGAGTTTTGGTAAAAGGTTGAGAGATTTAAGGGAGAGTAAGGATATTTCAATGGGTAAACTAGCAAAGGAGATAGGTTCCTCTTCTAGTAGAATTAGCGATTGGGAGAATGAAAAAACTCATCCTTCCTCCGTTTTCGTAGTAAAGATTGCGAACTTCTTCGGAAGGTCGACGGATTGGTTGCTAACTGGTGAGGAATACATAGGCCATTCTATTTCCGAAAATGGTAATATACTTACACAATCCGACATGCTAATAATCGACAAGGTTGTCGCTGGAAGTCGATTTAAGGAACCTGAAATGACGAAACGCGTCATGAAAAATGTCGTTTCTCACTTGCGGGCAGATAGTAATATAGAAGAGTTGGACGAGGATGATCTAATAGACTTATTAAAAATGGGAGCTGCCCTCTATGAAGATGGACACTCTCAAGATACCACTGCACCTTCAACTCAAAAATCTACTGAACTATCAGAAGAAGCTGAGGAATTAATTGAAATTTTTAATAGTTTAAGTGATAGGGATGCTCTTGAACTAATGACGATCGCAAGAATGAAACGTGATCTGACTGTCAGTCCTGTTAAAAGGGGAATGTCATCAAAGTCGACTTCAAAAACAGAGAACGTCACTCCTGCACCTGAAAAGAAACACGCTTAATTTTGTCTTAAAACGGTAAGTATTTTACCACTTTAAAAATCGTTAAAATTGCAACATGGTATTTTCGGAGATTGCTATAATAGAAGGAACGAAGGTTCCTGGTTGACAGCTTTCGTTATCCTTCCTTGTTGTGGGCCATCAATAGAAATGTTGGTGGTCCATTTTAATTACTTCTATAGAAGAAAGTCGCTAAAGAGCGCTACAACGAAATTAGCTTTCATTTCTCGTATCAACCTTCATTAAATCGCAAATTTGAACGTTCTACAAATCACTTATATTTATACATAAATATGAATATTATATACATAATTACTCAAAATGATAAAACCTTTTAAAAACTTCGCGTCGTCACTGTTTATCCCTTGATACATAAGGATTTGCGATGAGTAAGGAACCAGTTCCTTAGTTCCTTACTAAAAGTTCCTTACCTCAACACAGAATTCGTCTAATTTAAACATCCTTTTAAACGTATTTAAACGCTATATATCAAGGGTTTAAACGTTCTTAAACATTTGGTATTTAAAAAACGGTTTCCAGTCCATTTCGAACCGAAAACCGTAAAATTTCTCATTTTGATTAGTTTTTTATCACTTTGTTTTTTCTTCTCTCAAAATTCCTCTAACCCTTGATAACACTACATTTCTTTACGAGATTTCACTTCACTTTACGAGATATTACGCATCATATATATTTATCACTTTGCATGTCATAGTACACCGATCTCCTCCTAACGTTAGTTCCAAGCGCTCATACCGCCTTTTACGTTTGTAATTTTTTTAAAACCCATTTTCCTTAATACTTTTGATGCTTTATTGCTACGCATTCCACTCTGGCAAATAACTACAACTTCTTTCTCTTTTA
>NZ_ALPT02000152.1 GCF_000292245.2 Alkalihalobacillus alcalophilus ATCC 27647 = CGMCC 1.3604
TCCGGAAAAGCTATTGTACCAAGGGTTACGATTCAATTGGATTAAAAAAAATATTTTTTCTGAGGACATCACCCAAGAGTAATTCAACTAAATATTCCAGTAGATCCTTTATTAGGAACACGAGGTGACGCTACGCTGATGGATATTGGGAAAAACATCCATTATTCACTATTTCGATGCATGCTTTTCCCCTGCTATTCTTATGAGGACTCACCCTCCCATGTCTCTTGACGTCATGCGTCCACTTTCCTTCGTTGGGTCTCATCATAAGGCAGAGTCGGCTTTATGCTCCCGCATAGACTCATGGTCTCATTTCTCTACTTGCGCCGATCTTTGATGTCATCTTGAATTTTATGAAGCTAAAGGTTCGCAATCGGTGGAGAGAGGGTGGAAGTCCATCCTCATCTGTTTCCCATCAAAATAGACTTTTCGATGGGTTAATCCCCAGAAAATCTTGAGTAGTTTACTACAAAGAATGACAAGAGCTTCTTTCTTTTTTAATGGGTTCTGATTTCGACTGATATAGTATTGATAGACCTCTGAAAAAGCGACGTTATTTCGAATGAGTGGAAGAATCGCTCGAAACAGGAGAGCCCGAAGACGCCGCCTCCCTCGTTTGGATAACTTCTTCCTTCCTTTGTGTTGACCAGACGAGTTCTCCGTTAACATCAATCCCGCTAATTTAATGAGTTGGCGTGGATGATGATAAAGGGAGAGTGAGCCTGTTTCAGCTAATAGAGCGGAAACGGTATCTGAGCTAACACCAGGTATGGATACCAGAAATTCATAGTCAGGTAACTGTTTCGCTAACGTTTCTAATTCCTGATTGATTTGGTCTAGTTCTTTAGAGACTTGTTGATATTGAGCGATGATCCAGCGAATTTGTCGCTTGGCCAGTTCCGTCCCTTCTGTTAATCCGATGGAAGAGGTCGCGACCTCTTTTAATTGATTAAGTCCTTTACGAGAGGGACTCCTAATGCCTTCCTCTTGTTTAAACGTAAGACGCAGGGCTTCCACATCTGCCTGAGCTAATTCAGATGGAATGGGACAATGTTTGAGTTGTGCCAAAAGATTCATTCCTATGTCTTTGTAGACCGTAAAAACCTCAGGGAAATAAAGGTCTGTCCAGCGCTTAATCTGATTGATTAAGCGAGCTTTTTCTTTTTTGAGATGATCACGGAAGGTAGAGCCTTGGCGCAACTCCGCATCGATTCCTTCAAGTGTACGGGGTTTACTGAAATTCCCGTGAGTCATGAGTTTAGCGATGACCCTCGCATCTTTTTGGTCACTTTTCGTTTGAAGATTGTCATCAACTTCTTTCAGGCGTTTAACATGTAACGGATTCACGGTGACAAATGGAAGGTCGCAATGATTGAAAAAGGCTGCGAGGTTCTTCCAATAATGCCCTGTCGGTTCAAAACCAATAAGAACTTTTTGTTTTTGATGTTGCTTCATCAGTTTGAAAACCTGTTGATGAAAGAGAATAAACCCTTCCCTTGATTGGGTAATAGGAAAAGCTTTTCCTAATTCTAGTCCTCGATCATCCACCGCACAGGCAAAGTGCTTTCGTTTAGCAATGTCGATGCCAATGATTAGAGTATCGTGATTGACTTGATTTATACGATCATTACGCGTATGATTCATATGAGGTCCTCCTTGTATGAAAACATTGTTACTTTGGTTGGTGACAATAACAGCATAAAGGAGGGCCTTTTTTCTGTAAAGAGGCGAAAACGAATCCCACAGGAATGCTCCCGCGGGAATAAACCGTGGAGCGAGACCCCGCAAGGCTTGCCGAGGAGGCTCG
>NZ_ALPT02000153.1 GCF_000292245.2 Alkalihalobacillus alcalophilus ATCC 27647 = CGMCC 1.3604
AAAAAGTCCTGCGGTAATATGTCAAGACAATAAAACAAAAGAATTGGAAATTTTTTAAGTAATTTTAGGCAAAAAGACAATGCTTAAGAAACCCAGTATTATTTGTAAAATACTGGAATTTAATGAAGGTAAGTTAGGGTCTTTTTCCCCTTAGTTATTCACCTTCCTTCTAGGCGTGTAAATTTGGTCATTGCGTAGCAGCGCATCAACCAAACGCACAAGTTTTCTTGCGGTTAAGACGAGTGCTCTTTTGTGTTTGTGCTTAGGAACTTCTTGATACTTTTTCTGGTAGTACGCATGAAACTCATCATCAAAACGTTTCACCGAATTGGCAGCTTCAACAAGGTAGAAACGGAGATAACGGTTACCAGAACGAATCATTTTCGTCTCCTCAGCTTGAAATTTACCAGATTGGTGCTTAGACCATACGAGCCCAGCGTATTTAGCCACAGAGGCTTGGTCTTTAAAGCGCTCGATACTGCCTAACTCGGCTAAAATACCAGCACAATAAACTGGACCAATGCCTGGAATGGTTTGAAGGGTGTTTGGAATACCATCCAATACCTTTGAAATGGCTTTATCCAACTCTTTAATTTGTTTTGTAATACTACGAATGGACTCAATGGAAGTAGCTAACAAAATGTCAATGGAATCCTCAACACACTTGGATAAACGATAGGATGAGCGTGCCGCTTTTTGGATAGATCTAGCAATACATTCCGCATCAGCAAAGCGATTTCTTGCTTTCTCTTGAAGAAAATGAGCGAGTTCATCCACATTCATAGACCCAATTTCGTCAAGACTATATTGTTCGAGTAGTAATTCGAGGATGGCGTTACCAAAGACAGAGCTTTCTACTTCCGTGGTGAAAGAACTGCATTTATAAAACAAGTGTTGTAAGAAATATTGTTTTTCCCTCGTCAGATTGTGAACGAGGTGGTATCTCATTCGTGTCAGACGTTGGAGAGCAATGTACTGTTCCTGCATGACACTTGTCAAAGGCAGACGACCAAAACGAAGGCGATCAGCAATAATCCAAGCATCGATATGATCGTTCTTATCGAGGTCGACATAGGCTTCTTTAAACTTTTTAATAAGCTTTGGATTGATGGTATACACCTTGGTATGAAAGCCTTGAAGGCCCTGATCTTCGTGAAAAAACATAGCAGGATGCCAGCTGTAGACAGATGTTGATTCTAGCCCAATCTGAATGTCTTGAGGCATGAGCTTTTTAGCGAAGTGCATGATTTGATCACGAAGATAGGAAGCGCCTGTGAGATTATTTTGAACGATAGGAGAACCAAGAGTTTCTCCATCAGGCCCCATGATACAAGCCTTCATATCTTGAGAACTAACGTCAATTCCAACAAATAACTTCATAAGGGATAACCTCCTTTCGATTTAGGATCTTGGGAAATTTGGACTCTTCGGGATGCCCCCAGTGGACTTGTCGGTCAATCACCCTCGCGTATGAGAACACACCCTGATCCATGAGCTGCCTGGAAGCCGCTACTTCCAGCATGGGTTGCCAGAGGGAACAGCCTGCGGGTTAGAAGTTCGAACAAGAACTGAGGAGACAGACTTTTTAAGTAGTCGAAGCTACAGGAGAAAAAAGACTTTCCCCAAACGATCCTAAGACCATTATCTAGGGACATCGCGAAGAGTCCAACCCCATTTTTCAAAATTTTTCAGAAGAGGGGGGCTAGCCCCCCTCTTCTGAAAGGGACTCTCTATGAAGTTATCAAAGAACAAATATCAACTGGTAATTCCCCAAAAACAAAGGGCTAAATATAATATACGAGGAG
>NZ_ALPT02000154.1 GCF_000292245.2 Alkalihalobacillus alcalophilus ATCC 27647 = CGMCC 1.3604
TGTATCGTTCCATTGTCCTAAAAAGCGATTGAATACAAAACGAGAACAGCCGATGGTTTTAGCAATCAGGGTTTCTTGTTCTTTGCTTGGATAGAGACGGAATTTGTATGCTTTGTTGATGAGCATTGTTTTCACCTCAGATAGGAATGTACGTTCTTATTATACCCTAACAAGAATCTCTTTGGCTACCGCCAACCGCCATTCATCTCCCCCTTATCGTTGGGCTTTGCCCTTCACACGATTGAAGAGGGAGTCTTCTGTCGGGAAATGATAAAAATAAATCATGTAAATAAAAAAAGACAAAATAAAAAAGCGGGTGATGAGAATCGAACTCACGACATCAGCTTGGAAGGCTGATGTTTTACCACTAAACTACACCCGCATATTATAAATAGTATTTAATTGATGTTTCTCACCTGTTGCATGTCTTTTCCTCTTCTAGCTTATGCTTCGTAGCTTGCTGCGTCAAGACAACTCGTTGATTTTTCATAGATGCTTCGCTCGCGGCTGAGGTTTTACCACTAAACTACACCCGCATGTAAAAAATTTATTTAATTTAAAATGGCGCGCCCTGAGAGATTCGAACTCCCGACCTTTTGATTCGTAGTCAAACACTCTATCCAGCTGAGCTAAGGGCGCATCATATTATATTTTTAATGGTGCCGAGGGCCGGACTTGAACCGGCACGGTAGTCACCTACCGCAGGATTTTAAGTCCTGTGTGTCTGCCAATTCCACCACCCCGGCTATTGATTGACAACCTTATAAGCGGAAGACGGGATTCGAACCCGCGACCCCCACCTTGGCAAGGTGGTGTTCTACCACTGAACTACTTCCGCATATTGGCTGGGCTAGCTGGATTCGAACCAACGCATGACGGAATCAAAATCCGTTGCCTTACCGCTTGGCGATAGCCCAATATGTATAAGGTTTTTTATTAAATTAATGGGGCGACTGATGGGAATCGAACCCACGAATGTCGGAACCACAATCCGATGTGTTAACCACTTCACCACAATCGCCACATAACTGGTGGAGGGGGACGGATTCGAACCGCCGAACCCTTAAGGAGCGGATTTACAGTCCGCCGCGTTTAGCCACTTCGCTACCCCTCCAGCATAAAAAGAAAAATGATATAATGGCGGTCCGGACGGGACTCGAACCCGCGACCTCCTGCGTGACAGGCAGGCATTCTAACCAACTGAACTACCGGACCAATATGTATAAAACTTGTACATATTGTAAATATACTTTTTAAGTACTACTATCTACGCTCGCATGAAGCTTATTCAACGTAGCTATCATAAATTTTTTTGGTTGCGGGGGACGGATTTGAACCATCGACCTTCGGGTTATGAGCCCGACGAGCTACCAGACTGCTCCACCCCGCGTCGTTATAAAGTTAATGGATGATGTTTTCTCTATGATGAAGACATCTTCCTCTTCTAGCTTATGCTTTGTTGTTTGATGCGTCGATGTTACTCGGAGATTACTCATTGATGTAATGCTCGTTGCTCCACCCCGCGTCGTTATAAAGTTAACAGATGATGTTTTCTCATTGATGAGGACATCTTCCTCTTCTAGCTATGCTTTGTTGTTTGCTGCGTCGATGTTACTCGGAGATTACTCATTGATGTAATGCTCGTTGCTCCACCCCGCGTCGTTATAAAGTTAATGGATGATGTTTTCTCTATGATGAGGACATCTTCCTCTTCTAGCTTATGCTTTGTTGTTTGATGCGTCGATGTTACTCGGAGATTACTCATTGATGTAATGCTCGTTGCTCCACCCCG
>NZ_ALPT02000155.1 GCF_000292245.2 Alkalihalobacillus alcalophilus ATCC 27647 = CGMCC 1.3604
TGGTCTTATGTCAAGAAAGTGGACAGCGTCTGAGAGAACTCATTGTGCTTAATTCCTTCAATCATGCGATTTCTTGTTCTTCTAAAGTGATAATTCCGAGACTGAATTTTCATGTAACTTTTCTAAAGGCGAATATCGGTCATTCTCATTGCGACGCAACTTGACATGGAGCCTCTACGGGTATGGTTCCCAGCCACAAAGCCACCTTGTATCATTCAACGGTGGCTCGCCCAGAAGGCTAACATACCCGCCTCTCCAAGTAAAGTTGCTTGGTGCACGTTCTAAAAGCTTATGCAGCGTTGTCTCCTTGTATCTGCAGAGCTCCTTCCCTATACATTTTTTCATACTCTTTTGGGGATACGTAGCCTATTGTGGAATGACTTCTTCTAACGTTGTAGAAACTCATGATATACTTCCAGATTTCCTTGGAGGCCTTTTCACGGCTTGTATACTTATGGCGATACA
Source organism: Alkalihalobacillus alcalophilus ATCC 27647 = CGMCC 1.3604 (assembly GCF_000292245.2). GTDB lineage: Bacteria > Bacillota > Bacilli > Bacillales > Bacillaceae_D > Alkalihalobacillus > Alkalihalobacillus alcalophilus. Next base: position 466 of record NZ_ALPT02000155.1, read on the forward strand.
CGAGCTCTTTTTTCAAAGAGGCAAAAAAGGACTCCGTACATGCATTATCGTAACAGTTCCCTTTACGACTCATACTGATTTGCATCTTACACTCCACTAAGCGGGCAATGTAATCTTTAGACGTATACTGACTACCGCGATCGGAGTGGTGGATAAGTCCTTTTGGCGGTTTTCTCGTTCTGATAGCCATGTTTAGGGCACGTAACGGCAACTCTTTAGTCATGGTTTTTTCCGTCGACCATCCCACTATTTTTCTTGAAAACAAGTCTATTACGACAGCCAGATACAGCCAACCCTGGCTCGTCCAAATATAGGTAATATCCGTTGTCCAGACGGTATTTGGCCTATCTGGATTAAACTGTCGTTGAAGTAAATTCGGGTAAATCGGATGGTTGTGCTTAGAATCGGTTGTTACCACAAATTTTTGTTTTGGGATCGCTCGTAAATTCATTTCTCTCATGTATCTTCCAACGGTTTTTTCCGTAAGTTTTACCCCTTCTTTATGAAGCTCTCTTGTGATTCTGGGACTGCCATAAACCTTTCTATTTTCAAAGAAAAGACGACGGATCTTGGACATTACTTTCTTTTTCTTTTCAGCCTGAGTACTCCCTATATCTCGGTTGTTCAGCCATTTGTAATAGCCACTTTTTGATACTTTTAGAACTTGGCACATCTTCACTATTCGAAATTCTTTTCGCTGTTTATAAATGAAGTGAAACTTCACTACTGGCTTTTCATGAAGATGTGCGCTGCCTTTTTTATGATGGCATTCTCCTCTTCTAAATCCTTAAGACGTTTTACCAATTCTTTTTCACGCTTCTCATATTCACTTGGTGTTTTGTATCCACTCTCCTTCTCTTTTAAAGCCAGCCTTTCACGGTATTTCTTTACCCACCGATAAATCGTTTTATCTACTATATCTAGTTCACTACTGACTTCGGATACCTTTCTTCCTTCTTCTACAACTAACTTAGATACATACTCCTTAAAATCTTCGTCATATACCTTACTCAATTTAGACACGCTCCTTTTCTAATGGATGGTATTAACATTCTCACCATTTCGTGTCCACTTTATAGTCTATATCCA
>NZ_ALPT02000156.1 GCF_000292245.2 Alkalihalobacillus alcalophilus ATCC 27647 = CGMCC 1.3604
CAGTAGCATTGCATAAATAAATTCTACTAATGTCAAATCACTGTTTTTTAGTCATTCGGATGAGTCTGAACATTCAGATTTTGTGTTATTCAGGTCAAAGTGAAAAAAAGGGCAACAGGTAAGTAAATGGTAGTCCTTATCCACAATTTTACATTTATTCTTTTTCCTAGTTAAACAGTGGATCGTACGTCAAGTCGTCTAGATGGCTCACCTCACCTTCTGCGAATTGGTGCTCGATTACTCGAAACTCTTGTTTCCAATTCTGTTTTCGGCGTCCTGTTGAAAAGCGTGTTGGTTGCCTAAAAAGCGAACGAAGAAAGGTGTCAAAGCCTTTAAACAACAGATTCTGTAGGGTTTTCTTTATCTCGAGTAAAGGACCATCGTGCTGCAGCTGCTCTTGTAAAAGCACTTGTAAACAGTACGTGATGAGCGCGACCCAGATTTGATTGCACACCGCATTCTCACTCTTTCCATAGAACGTTTTGAACGTGAGGTGCTGTTTCATCCATTTGAAAAAGGTCTCGATCTTCCAACGATAACGATATAAGTCACCGATTTCTTCGGCAGATAAGTCAAAACAGTTCGTGACGATCATGACGACGTTTCCTTGACTATCTTGTGTCTCGATTAAGCGCAAAGGATGTGTCATTTTTGTCCCATTTTGCGAGTTACCTAGAAACACTTCTTGGTCTTTCACAATAGGTGAACCTGCTTGTGGAATTTGTTCGGATAGCACTTCGACCTGTGCGTTCTTCTTCAAACGAGTGATAAAGCGAACATCGTGTAAACAGAGATGATCAAATTGTTTATAATCGATATAGCCACGATCAAACAAGTGGATCGTATCCGAATCCATTTCAATGAGATCTCCCATTTGAGTGCGGTCTGCATGCTTAGCTGGTAAAAGAATTCCTTTATCGGGTAAGGTCAACTCTTTGGTAACCACGACTCGTAAATGAAGGCGAATCCCAGCTTTCGTTTTACGAAAAGTCGCCCAAGGGTACTGACTTACACTCATGCTCATCGTTGTTGAATCAATCACGTGTAAGCGACCAATCTCACGAATGATCGGCGATTGCTTCATCTTTGCTTGAATGTTCAACACGAGATAATGAAAGATCTTCTCAAATAACGTTGGGGATAAATCACCCAATTTCCTTGAAAGCTGTGACGTGCTAATCGTATCAAATGCGAGTTGAACTTGAAGCTCTTCCTTATCTTTTAGCTTCTTTGACATTTGAGTTAAGCTTTTGGTTTCTTTCAATTGCGAAATGATCAGCAGTTGAAGAAACTTATAGGCTGTTAGCTTTTTCACGTATTTATCAAGGTCGATCACGTTAATTAGATTGGAAAAAGTATGTTCATCAATGACTTTTAGTAGTTCATTTATTGTAGATTTTATGGTATTCTTGTCCATGTGAGGGCTCCTTTTAATTTGGATTTGGACAGAACTACCAAACCTAATTATAAGGAGTTTTTTTATGTCTTGAAACCATAAATTTCTACTCGAAACTACTTGACAAATTTTTAATAACTTTATGCAAAGCTAAT
>NZ_ALPT02000157.1 GCF_000292245.2 Alkalihalobacillus alcalophilus ATCC 27647 = CGMCC 1.3604
CCTTAGCCATGGGCGAATCATTGGATGACTCGCCGCTTCGCCAAGGAGCCATGCCCGCAGAGGCTCCGTGTCAAGCCACTTTGGGTGATCTGCTTTCTAAGGTTACACTGCCTGTAATCCATCCATTTGAGGAATATCTTTTATTAATCTTGAACCATCAAATTCACACTGTTTTTGACCAATGACAAACAACACACGTAGTAACTTACAACACAAGGCAATCAAAGATTGTTGCTTTTTCAAAGGGCGTTCAGGGCGTTTGGTGTAATAGTGATGCAGGGCTTTAAATGTTGAATTATGGGCGACAAGGGGACGAATCGCTAAATATAAGGCTCGGCGTAATCGTTTCCTTCCTCGCTTTGTAATCCTTGTTTGCCCTTTAAATTTACCTGAACTGTGCTCACGTAATGATAGCCCTGCTAAGTTCACTAATTGTTGAGGATGAGAGTACTTTGAAATGTCCCCAACTTCCGCAAAGAATAATCCAACAGTCACCGCCCCTAAGCCTGGAATTTTCATCATTTGTTGGGCACCAGGTAATGTTTCAACGATGGCTTCTAATTCCTGATCCAACTCTTCTAATTGCCGCTTAAAAAGCTCATACTGCTCAATAAGATTCTTCAGTTCACACTTGGCAAATTTCAAGCCTACTTCAATTCCAATGCTCTTTTTGGCTGTTTCTACAAGCTTCGTTGCGCGCTTAATGCCAACTCCTCGTTGGACATACGGTTTCCATTCTTGAAGAACCCTCTCTGGTGTCTTTTTATGAATATCAGAGGGGAACGGAAACAGCTTTAGGGTACAGAGAGCGGCTTTGCCTTCCCAATCTCCAAACACATCGAAAAACTCTGGAAAGTAGCGTTGAATCACATTTTGAATGCGACCTTCTGTGATCATTAATTGTTCAGTAAGCTGATCTCGAATTTTTACGCATTCTCTTAGTTCCGCATATATGCCATCTAAGAGGTTTGGTACAGAGTATCGCCCATCTTTGATTAACTGGGCGATCACTTTTGCGTCTTTCGTATCGTTTTTCGTTGGAGAATTGTCATCAAGTTCTTTACTTTTCTTAACGTGCATTGGGTTCACGACGACAAAGTCGTAACCTTTTGCCGTTAGATAGTAAGCAAGACTCTTCCAATAATGTCCTGTTGGTTCTACGCCAAAAATGACGTGATTCTTCTTGTGTTTTTCTTGGTGTTGCTTTACCCACTCAACGAGGGCTTCAAAGCCAAAGATTCGATTTTCAAAGATCAAACGCTTTCCAAAGTCTAATCCACGATCATCTTGAGCACGTGCGACATGTTTGTCTTTGGCAATATCAATGCCGATAATGAGAGTTGATGGTGTGATTTGCGAGATTTTGTGATTTTGAGTATAATTCATTACGAGTCCTCCTTGGTTACTAATTTAAGGGTCCATTTTTGCTTCGAAGCTTTGGACACCTCGTATAATACCAAGAGGGCTCTTTTTTGTTCAATCCTCAAATTTCTTCATTACAGGAATGCTCCTT
>NZ_ALPT02000158.1 GCF_000292245.2 Alkalihalobacillus alcalophilus ATCC 27647 = CGMCC 1.3604
TAGGCCAAAAGTCGTGAGGTTGAAGGGCGTATTCTGAACGCTACAATCAGACGAAATCCACGCGGAAAGTTTTATGTATCCATTGTAGTCAAAACAGACGTACAGCCCTTGAAGAAAACGGAATCATCTATCGGTATAGATTTAGGCATCAAGGATTTTGCGGTTTTTTCGGATGGTCACAAGATGGACAATCATACGTTCACAGCCAAAATGGAAAAGAAATTAAGACGTGAACAGCGAAAACTTTTAAGACGTGCGTTACAGGCCAAAAATAAGGGTATTCATCTATTGGATGCCCAAAACTATCAGAAGCAAAAACGCAAAGTGGCTAGATTGCACGAAGGAGTCAGGAATCAACGTGACGATTTCCTTCACAAACTAAGTACAGAAATCATCAAAAACCACGATGTGATCTGTATTGAAGATTTGAACACCAAAGGAATGTTGCGTAATCATAAATTAGCCAAATCCATCTCGGATGTATCTTGGTCTGCCTTTGTATCGAAATTAGAATACAAAGCGAAATGGTACGGGAAAACCATCGTGAAAATAAGCAGGTGGTATCCATCTAGTCAAATCTGTTCCGAATGTGGACATCAAGATGGAAAGAAATCTCTTGAAATAAGGGATTGGACGTGTTCTATTTGCCATAAACATCACGATCGAGATATCAATGCCAGCCAAAATATTCTAGCCGAAGGGGTAAGAACCTTCGACTTGGCTTAAACAACAGACAGAACCGTAGGAATCGACGGGGATAGCTTGGTCCATAAGAGAAACCTCTGTCGGCAAAGAAATCGGCTGGCAAGTACGCTCTGTTCCCAAGAATCTCCCACTTCAAGCGTTAGCTAAGTGGCGAGTAGTTCAAGATAGAAAAAAACATCTCTGAAGGAGTTTTAGAAAAATGGCTAAAGTGTTTTTGTTAGTAGGAAGCATTCTTATGGCATTAGTAGTAGCGATAGGAGCTTTTGGTGCTCACGGTTTAGAAGGAAAGATTTCAGAACGAATGTTAAAGAATTACCAAACAGGTGTTCAATATCATATGATTCACGGGATAGGCGTTTTGTTAGTTGGTCTTTTAACATTAAAGTTTGCTTCAAATCAATTATTAACGGTAGCAGGCTGGAGTTTTTTAGTAGGGATTATTTTGTTTTCAGGTAGTTTATATGCGATGGCACTTACTGGTATCACGAAGCTTGGAGCCATTACACCTCTTGGAGGATTAGCATTTATACTAGGCTGGATTCTAGTTGGAGTGGCCGTTGTGAAAAGTATCTAAAAATTGTGGGGGTGAGAAGCATTTTGCTACTCGCCTTTTTTTGATCAACGAGGAGGTGAGGGATGGTTGTGTGTTGGGAATTGGTAATGAAAAAGTTGTGAGAGGCGGATTAGGGAGCGAAAAGGCTATGATAGGTAATGAGAAAATGTGGATTCCAATTTTAGGGTGCGAAAAAGGCTGAATAGGTAATGAAAAAGCGGTG
>NZ_ALPT02000160.1 GCF_000292245.2 Alkalihalobacillus alcalophilus ATCC 27647 = CGMCC 1.3604
AGTCAAGTCCTTCATTCTGTGTAAATTATGGTTAGTAATGTTTTATGGTTTTTCTGAAGGAAGGGGGTACCCCCTTCCTTCAGAAAAACCTGTCGATTCTTTTCACTTCTGTTTTCTCAATTAAGATAGGATGTTCTTTTGTGATTTACGCTCATCTAATTCTATAAGTAAAGCACCAATTAATCGGAATGCCGAGTTGTCATTTGGAAAGATTCGTATCACTTTTTCACGACGACGTATTTCTTGGTTTAAGCGTTCAAGTGAATTAGTTGAGCGAATATGACGTTGCCATTTAATAGGTTCGTTTAGGAATTGGATGGCATCTTCAAAACCTTCTTCGAGTTTCGTTAAAGTTTTTTGTAACTTACGATTTTCCTTATAGGTTACCAAAAATTTCTCTAATTTCTCTCTTGCCATTTCAGCGTCCAGTGAGTTAAATATATCTTTGATAATGGCTTTTTCGATTTCCATTCCTTTCTTTGGTAATTCACTAAATAAATTTCGTTTGAAATGAACGGTGCACCTTTGCCATGGAGTCCCTATAAACACAGTACTTATCGCTTTTTTGAGACCTTGGTGTGCATCTGAAATCATGAGTTTAGGTGACGCTAGCCCTCTTTGTTTCAAACTCTGCAGAAACTCTTTCCATGCTTCATAACTCTCTTGATGACTAACCATGAACCCGATGATTTCTTTCTTGTTTCGGTTCGTAAAACCTTGGGCAATATAAACAGCCTTAGACACGACCTTTTGGTGCTCCCTTACTTTTATATACATCGCATCCACCGACACATAGGGGTAATATATCGCGTTCAATTGCCGGGTTGACCATTTCCTGACAATGGGATCTAACTTTTCCGTCATCGATGATACAAAGGACTTTGATACGTTCTGACCACAAAGTTGTTCGACGATATGCGTTACTTTACGTGTAGAGACCCCTTGAATGACCATCTCCATCATGCTTAATACCAAGCTCTGTTCAACCCTTGAATACCGCTCAAATAGGCTTGGTGAAAATTCTCCACTACGCGTCCTCGGAACTTTTAGAGTAATTTTCCCTGAACTTAAAATTAACTCACGCTCATAATATCCATTTCTATAATCGACTCGACTCTCTATCCGCTCATAGGATGAGGCTCTTAAATAATCATCCTGCTCTTTCTTCATAATTTCATTAAAAACTAATACAATAGCTGCTTTTGTAATTTCATCTAGATTTGAATGATTGATTTTCCCTGTTAAACTTTCCAAATTTAGGTTAAACTGTACTTGGGTCATCTTTTTTCCTCCTGGTTTGTTTTTAGTGGTAAAAAACATTCTAACCAAAGGGAGTTAAGGTGAACCCTTTTTCTTTTTACACAATTATACGGACTTAATC
>NZ_ALPT02000161.1 GCF_000292245.2 Alkalihalobacillus alcalophilus ATCC 27647 = CGMCC 1.3604
TTTCAATCCACGCACCTACATGAGGTGCGACACTTATGCTAAAATCGAGCGGATTAAAGGACTATTTCAATCCACGCACCTACATGAGGTGCGACTTTCTCAATTAGATTTGACGGAAATTCTTCTTCTGATTTCAATCCACGCACCTACATGAGGTGCGACGAAGATGCTATAAAAGATATAACAATTGTCAACATTTCAATCCACGCACCTACATGAGGTGCGACTTCCCGAAGTCTCTTTTTTATCTTTTTCATATTATTTCAATCCACGCACCTACATGAGGTGCGACGCAAAGGGACCATCAGTACCACTAGCAATAGATATTTCAATCCACGCACCTACATGAGGTGCGACAAACTTTCCAAAAGATTCCATAAATGGCAATTCCATTTCAATCCACGCACCTACATGAGGTGCGACACGCAGCCTTTCAAGGACTGGAATGATTTTTTATTTCAATCCACGCACCTACATGAGGTGCGACGCAAAGGGACCATCAGTACCACTAGCAATAGATATTTCAATCCACGCACCTACATGAGGTGCGACAGATGACCCAAGCCCCATATTTATAGCCGCATCAATTTCAATCCACGCACCTACATGAGGTGCGACCTATTTTTCAAAAAATCACCCGAAAATTAAATTTCAATCCACGCACCTACATGAGGTGCGACGGTGAAAGAATCGAAAAACGGTGGAGATTTAAGATTTCAATCCACGCACCTACATGAGGTGCGACATGCGGATACTTTTCTACCACCTTTGCAATAGCTATTTCAATCCACGCACCTACATGAGGTGCGACTTCAGCTCTTTTGTATCCACATCCTATTTCTTTGGAATTTCAATCCACGCACCTACATGAGGTGCGACAAAAAATGAAATGAGGGAGAATGAAAATGAGAATATTTCAATCCACGCACCTACATGAGGTGCGACCACGAAACGGATTACTAGACAGGAGGGGAAAAATATTTCAATCCACGCACCTACATGAGGTGCGACCGATGTAACCATACAACCAAGTTATGTCATACGTATTTCAATCCACGCACCTACATGAGGTGCGACTTTATACGTTTTATTTCTTGGTTATCTAGTGACTATTTCAATCCACGCACCTACATGAGGTGCGACTAACATTGCCGACAATGATTCTTTAGACCAATCTATTTCAATCCACGCACCTACATGAGGTGCGACTAAATGCAAATACCTTGAAAAATATGGGTCACCTATTTCAATCCACGCAC
>NZ_ALPT02000162.1 GCF_000292245.2 Alkalihalobacillus alcalophilus ATCC 27647 = CGMCC 1.3604
AAAAGCATTCAAGGTTCAATTGACAAAGGGAAGCGAGTAGTTCGAGGAAACAAACGACTGAAAGAATGGAACGTATTCATATACGTGACATGACTGAAGGAGAGAAGTTGACGAAGAAATACGAAGCTTATCTGAAGTCAAAAAGTCTGGTGGCGATAGCGAAGAGGTCACACCCGTTCCCATGCCGAACACGGCCGTTAAGCTCTTCAGCGCCGATGGTAGTTGGGGGCTTCCCCCTGTGAGAGTAGGACGTTGCCAGGCAGATATATTTGGAGGATTAGCTCAGCTGGGAGAGCACCTGCCTTACAAGCAGGGGGTCGGCGGTTCGATCCCGTCATCCTCCACCATTTTATTTATTATGCCGGCCTAGCTCAACTGGTAGAGCAACTGACTTGTAATCAGTAGGTTGGGGGTTCAAGTCCTCTGGCCGGCATCGTAAGATGAGCCATTAGCTCAGTCGGTAGAGCATCTGACTTTTAATCAGAGGGTCGAAGGTTCAAGTCCTTCATGGCTCACCATTTTACAATTTGCGGGTGTGGCGGAATTGGCAGACGCGCTAGACTTAGGATCTAGTGTCTTATGACGTGGGGGTTCAAGTCCCTTCACCCGCATTTATATACGAGCGGAAGTAGTTCAGTGGTAGAACACCACCTTGCCAAGGTGGGGGTCGCGGGTTCGAATCCCGTCTTCCGCTCCATAGGTTGTCCTGTGCCGGGGTGGTGGAATTGGCAGACACACAGGACTTAAAATCCTGCGGTAGGTGACTACCGTGCCGGTTCAAGTCCGGCCCTCGGCACCATTTAAAATATATATGCGCCCTTAGCTCAGCTGGATAGAGTGTTTGACTACGAATCAAAAGGTCGGGAGTTCGAATCTCTCAGGGCGCGCCATTATATTTTAAAACAAATAAAAACGGGAAGTGGCTCAGCTTGGTAGAGCACCTGGTTTGGGACCAGGGGGTCGCAGGTTCAAATCCTGTCTTCCCGACCATTTAAAATGGGGCCTTAGCTCAGCTGGGAGAGCGCCTGCTTTGCACGCAGGAGGTCAGCGGTTCGATCCCGCTAGGCTCCACCAAAAAAGTTTTAAAAAAGTTATTGACAAAATAAAGACTATTTTGTTAAGATAATCAAGTCGCAATTAAAGCGAAATAAGTT
>NZ_ALPT02000163.1 GCF_000292245.2 Alkalihalobacillus alcalophilus ATCC 27647 = CGMCC 1.3604
AATACCTATATGGGTATACGTATAAATGATATTTAGGAGGAAACAATATGAAATCAGATAAAGTTCTAGACGCAAAAGGGTTAGCTTGTCCGATGCCGATTGTGCGTACTAAAAAGGCAATCAACGAATTAGAAGCTGGGCAAATTTTAGAAATACATGCGACTGATAAAGGGGCCAAGAATGATTTAGCTGCTTGGGCACAATCAGGTGGTCATGAATTACTAACAGATGTAGAGGAAGATGGAGTTTTAAAGTTTTGGATTAAAAAAGGCTAGGTTAAATTTTTTAATCAGAAATTACCTATTAGGGTATATGTGAATTTAAATGACAAAGGGGAGAGCAACATGACAGACAAAAAGAAAACAACGATTATTTTATTTAGCGGTGATTATGATAAAGCAATGGCAGCTTTTATTATCGCAAACGGGGCTGCAGCTTATGATCATGAAGTAACAATCTTCTCAACATTTTGGGGATTAAATGCATTTAGAAAAGATGAACAAGTAACAGTAAAAAAAGGATTCTTGGAAAAAATGTTTGCTAAGATGATGCCACGAGGAGCAGATAACATGGGACTTTCAAACATGAACTTCGCTGGTATGGGTCCTAAAATGATTAAACATGTCATGAAGAAGCATAATGCAATGCCTTTACCGGATCTAATTGATATGGCTAAAGAACAAGGAGTCAAACTTGTGGCATGTACGATGACGATGGACCTTTTAGGACTGCAACAAGATGAATTAATTGATGGATTAGAATACGCGGGAGTAGCTGCATATCTAGCAGATGCTGAAGAAGGAAATGTGAACTTATTTATTTAATAAGTTTTACCCAAGGGGGTACAAAGTGGACGTAATCATTAATATAATAGTTGTTGGCTTAGTAGCATTCTTTTTAATCAATAAGTTCATGCCTGTTAAAGGTGTAAAACAAATTTCAGCGAGTGAGCTAAAAAAAGAGTTAAAGAGAAAAGATGTTCAATTTATTGATGTAAGAACATCTGGTGAGTTTTCTAGAAATAAAATTAACACATTTAAAAATATGCCTCTTCATGAGCTTTCTCAGAAGGCAAGCCAGTTAT
>NZ_ALPT02000164.1 GCF_000292245.2 Alkalihalobacillus alcalophilus ATCC 27647 = CGMCC 1.3604
TTATCCTCCGCAGTTGCTGCCCCTACGGGCCAGAGCTCTTCACCGCCTGAGCGTTCTCTTTATGCATACTAAAAAGCACATCCCTATTGGAATGTGCTTTATCTGCCTGGCAACGTCCTACTGCCTCTTCGGTTCTCTTCTTCAGGGAAGTGGGGCATGTCGCTTTTTCCTCGATGCTTCTCACGAGGTGGCACGAAGACAACCGATTCGTCTTGCACCCGACTCTTGGTTGATTCATGATGCTATTTCAATGAAGTGTTTTCATGAGGTTTTCTTTGAGAAGTCTATCCTCCGCAGATGCTGCCCCTACGGGCCAGAGCTCTTCTTCGCCTGAGCATTCTCTTTATGCAAATTAAAAAGCACACTCCTATTGGAATGTGCTTTATCGCTTGGCAACGTCCTACTGCCTCTTCGATTCTCTTCTTCAGGGAGGTGGGGCATGTCGCTTTTTCCTCGATGCTTCTCACGAGGTGGCACGAAGACAACCGATTCGTCTTGCACCCGACTCTTGGTTGATTCATGATGTATTTCAATGATGGGTTTCATGAAGTTCTCTTTGTGAAGCCTACCCTCCGCAGATGCTGCCCCTACGGGCCAGAGCTCTTCTTCGCCTGAGCATTCTCTTTATGCAAATTAAAAAGCACATCCCTATTGGAATGTGCTTTATCTGCTTGGCAACGTCCTACTCTTGCAGGGGGAAGCCCCCAACTACCATTGGCGCTGAAGAGCTTAACGGCCGTGTTCGGCATGGGAACGGGTGTGACCTCTTCGCTATCGCCACCAAACTATTGAGAGAGTTCTCTCAAAACTAGATAATCGATAAAACATGATATCAAGAATATAATGGATAAGTCCTCGACCGATTAGTATCTGTCAGCTCCACGTGTCGCCACGCTTCCACACCAGACCTATCAACCTCATCATCTCTAAGGGGTCTTACTGGATTAACTCCATGGGAAATCTCATCTTGAGGGGGGCTTCATGCTTAGATGCTTTCAGCACTTATCCCT
>NZ_ALPT02000165.1 GCF_000292245.2 Alkalihalobacillus alcalophilus ATCC 27647 = CGMCC 1.3604
TCATCTCATAACTTAGGACCTCATGAATGAACTCATAATAAGTCCAGCTTTTTGCTTCAGCTTCTCTCAGAAGATTGGGCAGTTCTTTAGCCGTTTCAGCGAGTCGCAAAGTTCGACATTTCTCTTGAAGGACTTCATATGGTTGGCTCATTGGTTCTCTCCCCCTTGAAGAATACTGAAATAAATGTCCTTTTTTCGTTCAGGGGCAATGAGGTCTTTATACTTTTCGTTTACACTCCCTATACCCTTTGTATTTTTCTGGCTTTGAATATCGATAGAATGAGCAATATCTCGTAGATCATTAGCACTTCTCAATCGCAAACGTCTCATTTCATGAATCGCTTCCTCCACGAAAAGTGGGTATTTTAAGATAACAGATTGAACGACTTTTAGTTGGTCAATTAAATGACGAGGATACTGTTCAGTTAGTCTATCAATCAGCCACTTTACGGCCTCTTTATCCTCCAAGACATTTTCAATTTGCTGAATGAAAAGTTCCCTTTTGGTTTGGCTACGTTTTCTATGGGAAGGGTCCGAAATGACCAAACCTTTTCCTTCAGCCATTTTATGCTTTGCTAAGACTTGACCGTTTTGCTGCAAGCGTATGTATAGATGCTCCGCATCTTTTTCTACATAAGCAATATTAGAGCTATCTTTTCGGTACGTACCTAAAGGTACGCTATATCGATTCCCATCAACACGAATGACATTGTCCTTGTGTATATTTCTTGTTATACTAGAGGCAAAGATTTTTTCAAAGATATAAGTACCGGAGACTTTTTGTAAGTGTTGCTTTTCCAGGGCGTACACATCAATAGGTCTCTTTTTTGTATTATGGTGAACCTTATAGTTCCCCGTGCGCTTTAACCATCTTATACAGGAATCCTGCCAATCTACTAAATTATCAAACGTACGATTTTTCGCAAAGTTATTTTTCACGTATTTCACAACCTGTTCAATTTTCCCTTTTTTATGCAAAGCTTTACATAAGAAAGGTTATGT
>NZ_ALPT02000166.1 GCF_000292245.2 Alkalihalobacillus alcalophilus ATCC 27647 = CGMCC 1.3604
CAGAGAGCCTTTCATGAATGCCTTTCAATAGAGGGATCGCAGCTTTTCCATCATTTAGGTTTCCCGATGAAAAGAGCGATTGAAGAATGTACTGACTTTTGGTTCCGACTGCAAAGTGCCCTTTATAACCAAACCAAAATACGTTTTTCCCTTTACTGTTTTTCTTGATTCCCCACTTAGGATCAAGAGGAACAGCTGAACGTAATTCAACTAAAGACGCACCCAGTTGAGCTTCTATTTTTTTCTCAAATAGTGGTAAAGCAGCTTCACGTTCAGCCTTTTCTTGTAGCCACTTTTCTTGTTCTTCTTTGGGCTTACGTCCGCGTTTCTTTGGCTCTGACTTAGGCTTTTCTTCTTTCGCAGGAGCTTGGTCCCGCGCTTCGATGTGAGTCGCATCAAGGGCAACTGTATCGTCCATGATAAATCCTTCTAGAATGGCTTGAAGGATTTGAGTTTCTTTCACACGTTCAAGAACATCAGATTCAGCTAATTTGGTAAGCATTCTTGAATAAGAAGCTTCAGATGGAATCGCATCAGAAAGAAGGAATCCACAATCTAAACGAAACATATAGTCGTTTTTTAAGCGTTTAATCAGATCTTTAATCGTAGGAATTCGTTCAAGAATTCTAGCTGTAAGAGAGTAAATCATGGCTGCATAATTAAGTTGAACAGGTGCACCATAAAGGGCTTTTTTAGAAACAATAAATAGAATCGGATCCATCTCAATCGTTGAAAACACCGCTTCAAAACGATGGGTAGGTTCTAAATCGTATAAATCTTGCAGGTCAAATAGGCTTCCTTGTCGTATAATAGTCATAAGGGAGTCTTCCTCCAGTCATTAGTTTTGTGTAGTAACTTACTAATTCGACTTTTTGGGGAGGTACTCCTTTTTTGATGTCTATAAAGTCTTGCGAGACATAGGGTTCAGATTATGAAATTCATTC
>NZ_ALPT02000167.1 GCF_000292245.2 Alkalihalobacillus alcalophilus ATCC 27647 = CGMCC 1.3604
CTAAAGATAGACAGTTTATTTGGTGAGATTGAGTTGAAGCGCTCCTACTACCGCGATCGTGAAACAGGTAAATATGTCTCTCTCCTTGACCAGTATCTGCAATTTGAAGGAATAAAAGGCTTTAGCCCACTTGTAGAAGAAGCGGCGATTGAACTAGCTGTGACAAGTCCTTCCTACCGAAAGGCATCGAACACGCTTGAGACCCTTCTTGGTTATCGCGTCATCAGTCACGAAGCAATTCGCCAACATCTGTTAGAGGTAGAAGCGATGCAGAAAGAGCGTCAACCTTTGACGCACCCCGTGTTGTTTATCGAAGTGGATGGACTCTATCTAAAGCGACAAGAGAAACGAATCAAAGGGAGAGAAGAGAAAATCGCAGCGGTTCATCAAGGCTGGGAGGTCAATGGAAAAAGAGTGAGTTTAAAAGAGAAGCGACACTATGTTCATCGGGGGAAAGAGCCGTTTTGGGAGGGACTTGAGACCTTTCTCATGGAGACATTTGACTACGATCCAGCAGGGCATCGACTTGTCATCAACGGGGATGGAGCGACTTGGATTACCAGTTGTCGAGACTATTTTCAAGGACGGGCTTTCTTCACGATTGATCGTTTTCATGTGGCGCGTGATATCAGAAGACTGTTTCGAGATCACAGGCGCTATCGAGCCATGCAGAAAGCACTTGCAAAGTATGATGGGGAAACCCTCCTTATAGAACTAAACAGTGCGGTGGGAACGCTTGAGACAGAAGCGAAAGAAGAGCGTTTAGAGGCGTTGATTCATCAGCTTGAGCAGTACCCAGAAGCATTGGGAGATTACAGAGAATGGCTGAAAGATCA
>NZ_ALPT02000168.1 GCF_000292245.2 Alkalihalobacillus alcalophilus ATCC 27647 = CGMCC 1.3604
GCAGACAAGAGGGCATTCCTATCAGTCGTTTATCGGAAATCATTAGCGGCGTTCGCCCGAACCATCGTTATCGAAAAATCATTTTGGAGCGCCTCGACATTAAAGAGACAGCTTGAAACAAGGAAGGGGAAATGAAAAATGACCAAAAACGGAATTGTAAACATCCTTAACCAAGTGGCTGAATTAGCAGAAAATAACTCCTCTATTAAAGAGGGTTCAACAAAATTCTCGACAGATGCAAGGCAGCACATTGTCGAGAAGCAACTAGAATCACTCGACTTTCAACGACAAGCTTTGTATCTACGTGTAAAGGAAATGCTTTCTGAGGCTTACAGTGAAATTGAAGCGATTGAGCGAATGGAGCGTTCGGTTCGCGAAGCATTCGAACCAGTGGAAAATGAGGTTGCGTTAGTCAGAGAAATGAAAAAGGCTGCCGATGCGAACGGCAGCCAAGAGCAAAACAATTAATTTAAAGCGATTATAACACACCTTTAAAGGGTTTGTATAGAGCGTTCGAAGAGGACACAAGGAGGGTAGATATGAGCGAAGTTGCTTACATCACAGTGAAAGAAACAGCAGAATTGACCAAGAAGTCGGAACGCACGATTCGAAATTGGATTGAACAAGGGAAAATCAAAGCTATCACAACAGAAGGTACTGGTCGTGGTGGAAATGGCGGGAGACAACATAAGGTTCTGATCTCTTCTCTCCCTCCCTCTGCCGTCAAGCGATATCGTGCAAATCAAGCGAAGCAGGAACCGAAGGAAACGAAAGTTGATAAGACTTTCCGGGACTTTT
>NZ_ALPT02000169.1 GCF_000292245.2 Alkalihalobacillus alcalophilus ATCC 27647 = CGMCC 1.3604
TATAATCACGAAAAGTTTTTTCACTTTGTTTTGTTTCTGAAGCTTTCGCAGTCTTTGAGTTAGCACGAAAACGTTTCTGAACTTTCGGAGGCAATGATGTGACAAGAACTTCGTATTGTTTCCCGCCACGACCGCCAGTAGTTGACTTTATAGCTTCGGCTTTGAGTTTCCCTTCCGAAATCTGCTTCCTGACAGAACGTTCTTGTATTTGAAGTAATTCCGCTGCTTCTTTCACGCTGATATAACATGCTTCGCTCATACCTATCCTCCTTGTCTTAAATCTCAACGGTCTATACAAACCCTTTAAAGGTGTGTTATACTCGCTTTAAATTATTTGTTTTTCTCGTGGCTGCCGTTCGCATCGGCAGCCTTTTTCATTTCCCTGACTAACGCAACTTTGTTCTCGACTGGTTCGAACGCCTCGCGAATTGAACGCTCCATACACTCAATCGCTTCGATTTCACTGTAAGCTTCAGAAAGCATTTCCTTCACTCGCAGATATAGAGATTGTCGTTGGAAGTCGAGTGACTCTAGTTGCTTCTCGACAATAGACTGCCTTGCATCTGTCGAAAATTTTGTTGATCCCTCTTTGATAGAAGAATTACTTTCTGCTAGTTCGGCAACTTGACTAAGGATAGAAACGATTCCGTTTTTGGTCATTTTTTATTTCCCCTTCCTTGATTAAGCTGTCTCTTGAATATCGAGACGCTCCAAAATGATTTTTCGGTAACGGTGGTTCGGGCGAACGCCGCTAATGATTTCCGATAAACGACTGATAGGAATGCCCTCTTGTCTGC
>NZ_ALPT02000170.1 GCF_000292245.2 Alkalihalobacillus alcalophilus ATCC 27647 = CGMCC 1.3604
AGGAAATAATTGAAAAAACTATTTAGTAAAGTGGTGGCTAGTGCGGCTCTTTTATCATTTCCCGACAGAAGACCCCCTCTTCAATCGTGTGAAGGGAGAAGCCCAACGATAAGGGGGAGATGAATGGCGGTTGGCGGTAGCCAAAGAGATTCTTGTTAGGGTATAATAAGAACATACATTCCTATTGGAGGGGTGAAAACAATGCTCATCAACAAAGCATACAAATTTCGTCTCTACCCAACCAAAGAACAAGAAAACCTGATTGCCAAAACCATCGGCTGTTCTCGTTTTGTCTTTAATCGCTTTTTAGGGCAATGGAACGATACCTACCAAGAAACAGGCAAAGGATTAACTTACAATGCTTGTTCGGCTGAATTAACGCAACTAAAAAAGGAATTCGTATGGCTAAAAGAAGTGGACAGCATTGCCCTTCAATCCTCCCTGAAAAATCTTGCCGATTCCTTTACTCGATTCTTCAAGAAACAAAATAAAGCTCCGCGCTTCAAGTCTAAAAAGAATCCGGTACAATCCTACACCACGAAAGTAACAAATAGCAACATGGCCATAGTAGACAACAAAATCAAATTGCCGAAACTAGGGTATGTTCGCTTGGCCAAAAGTCGTGAGGTTGAAGGGCGTATTCTTAACGCTACAATCAGACGAAATCCAAGCGGAAAGTTTTATGTATCCATTGTAGTCGAAACAGACGTACAGCCCTTGAAGAAAACGGAATCATCTATCGGTATAGATTTAGGCATCACGGACTTTGCGGTTTTTTCGGATGGTC
>NZ_ALPT02000171.1 GCF_000292245.2 Alkalihalobacillus alcalophilus ATCC 27647 = CGMCC 1.3604
GGAATCATACGTCCGCAATGAAGTCAAAAGCAAGTGAATCAAAGCCAGAAAGGGAATCATACGTCCGCAATGATGCCAAAAGCAGGTGAATCAAAGCCACGAAAGGGAATCATAGAGCTGCAATGATGTCAAAAGCAGGTGAATCAGAGCCGGAAAGGGAATCATAGAGCCGCAATGATGTCAAAAGCAGATGAATCAAAGCTACAAAGGTAATCATAGAGTCGCAATGAAGTCAAAAGCTATTGAATCAGAGTCGCAAAGGGCATCATACGCCGGCAATGAAGCCAAAAGCCAGTGAATTAGAGTCGCAAAGGGAATCATAGAGCAGCAATGATGTCAAAAGCAGATGAATCAAAGCTACAAAGGGAATCATAGAGCCTCAATGAAGTCAAAAGCAGGTGAATAAAAGCCAGAAAGGGAATCATAGAGCCGCAATGATGTCAAAAGCCGGTGAATCAAAACCAGAAAGGAAATCATAGAGCTGCAATGATGTCAAAAGCCAGTGAATAAATGCTAGAAAGGGAATCATAGAGCTGCAATGAAGTCAAAACCCAGTGAATAAATGCTAGAAAGGGAATCATAGAGCTGGAATGAAGTCAAAAGCCGGTGAATCAAAGCCAGAAAGGGAATCATACGTCCGCAATGATGCCAAAAGCCGGTGAATAAAAACCAGAAAGGGAATCATAGAGCCGCAATGATGTCAATAGCCGATGAATCAAAGCCGGAAAGGGAATCATAGAGCCGCAATGAAGTCAAAAGCAGGTG
>NZ_ALPT02000172.1 GCF_000292245.2 Alkalihalobacillus alcalophilus ATCC 27647 = CGMCC 1.3604
TCTATCAACTTCGCAAAGCGTATGTGGATGTTTATGACAGGAAGGCTCAAAAGAAGCGTATAGAAAAAGGCGGAATAGCCAACGGCCTTCCACCTTAAATAAGAAAGGAGTGATATGTAGTGGCAGCAACTAAAGAAGAAATTTGCATCGCTCAACATCTCAAGGCTTACGTTGAACAATGCAAATACAGAGAAATCGCTAGTTTCGCTGAACCTTGCGAAGGGTGTCCGCTAAATAAAGAATGCGATTTCGAAGCCTATCAAATAATGGGGCCTTTCGTTGAAAAAGCAGGAGTGGAATTTACCCCCTCTAGCCCAGATGAGTTTAAAAATAGACTTCAACGAAAAGTCCATAAAATGCAAGGACAAATCAACGAACTCGGTGAAGAAAAGGGTCGCTTGATGTTTTCAAGTAGATTGGACATCTTAGACCGTATGAACATCCATAATTAGACCGATGTTGGCAGTTGAGATCAATCTTTTTATAACCGCTAGTATTCCGAGCTAATAGTTTTTTCTCTACTATTATTTCAATTTTTTGAGTTTCGTCTTGGACAGGGCATTGTCCAGAAACCGAGAATTGATAAGTTTCACTCATTATTAACACCCCCTCTCTTCTTTGAATTATAGACGAGTTGAGAGGAGGGTTCATCAAGAATTACGGAAAGGAGAATTTAAAATGGCTGTACGAAAACAAAAAGTCACTACGTTAGGTTGGGAGATTAAGAGGAAGTTAGCAGAAATGCAAGTTACTCATTCAGAGTTTT
>NZ_ALPT02000173.1 GCF_000292245.2 Alkalihalobacillus alcalophilus ATCC 27647 = CGMCC 1.3604
TTTCAATCCACGCACCTACATGAGGTGCGACAAGGACGCTCAAAAGGTAGAAAGAAGGATATACAATTTCAATCCACGCACCTACATGAGGTGCGACGACAATCAGACCTCCCTTGATATGTAATGTGATTTCAATCCACGCACCTACATGAGGTGCGACATCAGCTATTGAAATGTTTGCACAAGATTTAACGATTTCAATCCACGCACCTACATGAGGTGCGACTACATCGGGTTGAATATATATCAATGAATTACCTATTTCAATCCACGCACCTACATGAGGTGCGACTTTATTCATTGACTTTGTAAATAAATATTCAAAATTTCAATCCACGCACCTACATGAGGTGCGACTTTACGAGTGGTTTGACGTTTAGGGAGTTATCAGAATTTCAATCCACGCACCTACATGAGGTGCGACTTATAGCGCTGATAACGGTGTGACTTGGAGCGAAATTTCAATCCACGCACCTACATGAGGTGCGACGGCAAATGGTTGAAAAGGTGGAAAAGAATTTCAATTTCAATCCACGCACCTACATGAGGTGCGACTCATTATCATAATGTGGTAGATTAACAGCAACCATTTCAATCCACGCACCTACATGAGGTGCGACGTGCAAAAGGACCATCATAAGCACTGATAGAACCAATTTCAATCCACGCACCTACATGAGGTGCGACGTTTTGTGATAATTATACTAATAATCATCAAATTATTTCAATCCACGCACCTACATGAGGTGCGA
>NZ_ALPT02000174.1 GCF_000292245.2 Alkalihalobacillus alcalophilus ATCC 27647 = CGMCC 1.3604
GGAACAGATTTGACTAGATGGAAACCACCTGCTTATTTTCACAATGGTTTTCCCATACCATTTCGCTTTGTATTCTAATTTCGATACAAAGGCAGACCAGGATACATCCGAGATGGATTTGGCTAATTTATGATTACGCAACATTCCTTTGGTGTTCAAATCTTCGATACAGATCACATCGTGGTTTTTGATGATGTCTGTACTTAACTTGTGAAGGAAATCGTCTCGTTGGTTCCTGACTCTTTCGTGCAATCTAGCCACTTTGCGTTTTTGTTTCTGATAGTTTTGGGCATCAAATAGATGAATACCCTTATTTTTAGCATGTAACGCACGTCTTGAAAGTTTTCGCTGTTCACGTTTTAGTTTCTTTTCCATTTTTGATGTGAATTTATTATTGTCCATCTTGCGACCATCAGAAAGAACTGCAAAGTCCGTGATGCCTAAATCTATACCGATAGATGATTCCGTTTTCTTCAAGGGCTGTACGTCTGTTTCGACTAGAATTGATACAAAGAACTTTCCGCTTGGATTTCGTCTGACTGTAGCATTCAGAATACGCCCTTCAACCTCACGACTTTTGGCCAAGCGAACATACCCTAGTTTCGGCAATTTAATTTTGTTGTCTACTATGGCAATGTTGCTATTTGTTTCTTTCGTGGTGTAGGATTGTACCTGATTCTTTTTAGACTTGAAGCGTGGCGCTTTATTTTGTTTCTTGAAGAATCGAGTATA
>NZ_ALPT02000175.1 GCF_000292245.2 Alkalihalobacillus alcalophilus ATCC 27647 = CGMCC 1.3604
GAATTAGTAGTCGCACCTCATGTAGGTGCGTGGATTGAATATGTTGTCAGTACCCAACTTATCGTTGTCTATCGTCGCACCTCATGTAGGTGCGTGGATTGAAATCTGATAGGTAGTCGGAACACTACCTAGTACACGTCGCACCTCATGTAGGTGCGTGGATTGAAATTTGTAATTCCTACAATATCATGGTAACCCATATCGTCGCACCTCATGTAGGTGCGTGGATTGAAATGTTTTCGTCAGGCTCATAACCTACAGGTCTTAAGTCGCACCTCATGTAGGTGCGTGGATTGAAATCAATATTATTATTCGCCAATATGATTCGATTGGTCGCACCTCATGTAGGTGCGTGGATTGAAATTTTTCTGTTGTTTCATTTGATGTTGTGTTTTGATGTCGCACCTCATGTAGGTGCGTGGATTGAAATTGTGCTTGTTTGGATGTGACCCGGACAACGAAAGGTCGCACCTCATGTAGGTGCGTGGATTGAAATAATCAATACTCCTGTTTGATTTAAATATTCTATTAGTCGCACCTCATGTAGGTGCGTGGATTGAAATTGATTAACATGGATAATCTCTTTTAACTCTGTTGTCGCACCTCATGTAGGTGCGTGGATTGAAATCCACCCATGTTAGAAATGGAAGGAGGTATATTAGTCGCACCTCATGTAGGTGCGTGGATTGAAATTTTTACTATAACATC
>NZ_ALPT02000176.1 GCF_000292245.2 Alkalihalobacillus alcalophilus ATCC 27647 = CGMCC 1.3604
AGGGGAGATGCTTGATGATATGGCCATTCTCAATTAGCTATTTCTAACGCAGAAGGACCTTCTTCTTCACTTTGTTGGTTATGGAACTAAATAGGGAGTTGCCAGCTATTTTTTTCCTAAGTCTGCAGGAATGAAAAGACATGATTCAAATCGAAACAAGTTCGATCATCTAGCTAACGTACAGAGCATCAACACGGATTGGTTTACAACTGTAACGGATTTAGTCATTGAAAGAGAAAAATCATTCTTAAGTTAATGTACTTTGAAGTAATGCCTATTATTTTTTTCTTGATGCGAAAGTTGAGTTATGTAAAAATCAGCGTTTAGACGTTGATTTTTTTATGTGATAATTTTTTTAAAAAAACTATTGCGTAATATTATATTAATATGGTATATTATTTCTTGTCGCTAAGACACACAGTCAAAACAACAAATTGAATCAAATATTTCAATAAAAAAGTTGTTGACTTGAACGAGTCGAAGTGATATATTAGATAAGTCGCCAATGAGCGAAAAAAAGTTCTTTGAAAACTGAACAAAAGCCAAGCGAATTAAAGAGATACAAGGTATCTCGTCAATGTTAGTCATTGAGAAATCAATGCAAATGGAACTTCAGTGAAAACTGAAGCAAGCCAGCAAAATGAGCGAATCAGCTTATCCTTTAAT
>NZ_ALPT02000177.1 GCF_000292245.2 Alkalihalobacillus alcalophilus ATCC 27647 = CGMCC 1.3604
TAATGATGCACAAAACCTTTGGTTGTGTTCGCTTTGTCTATAACAAAATGTTATCAGAACGAAAAGAAACGTATGAAAGCCTAAAAGATGATAAAGAAGCATTAAAAAAGGTAAAACACCCAACTCCTGCGAAGTACAAAAAAGAGTATGATTGGCTAAAAGAAGTAGATTCTTTAGCGTTGGCGAACGCTCAACTAAACTTGGAT
The DNA here is from genome assembly GCF_000292245.2 of Alkalihalobacillus alcalophilus ATCC 27647 = CGMCC 1.3604. Lineage (GTDB taxonomy): Bacteria > Bacillota > Bacilli > Bacillales > Bacillaceae_D > Alkalihalobacillus > Alkalihalobacillus alcalophilus. The sequence continues at coordinate 207 of NZ_ALPT02000177.1, forward strand.
AAGGCTTATAAAGCCTTCTTCAAGGGGGATGCCAAGTTTCCAAAATTCAAAAGTAAACGACACAAGCAAAGCTACACAACGAATGTCGTCAATGGAAATATTCAATTGTTGGATGGTCATATCAAATTACCTAAACTGAAAATGGTCAAAATCAAACAACATCGAGCAATCCCTTCAGAATACAAAATCAAATCTTGTACCATATCTGTTACTTCGTCAGGAAAATACTATGTTTCTATTCTCACAGAGTACGAGAAAGAATTTGAAAGTAAAAAAATCGAAAAAGTTGTTGGTTTGGATTTTGCGATGGATGGGTTGTTTGTTGATAGTGAGGGTGAGAAAGCCAATTACCCTAAATTTTATCGGCAAATCCTTGAAAAATTAGCGAAAGAACAACGTAAACTTTCTCGTAAAAAGAAAGGCTCTTCGAACTGGAATAAACAACGAATT
>NZ_ALPT02000178.1 GCF_000292245.2 Alkalihalobacillus alcalophilus ATCC 27647 = CGMCC 1.3604
CTTATTATTTAATAAGATTAATAGAAAAGTGTCCATCAAGCTCAAAAAATAGGACAATACGTGTCGAAGTATCACCTCCAAATTTTTTATAGACATTGAGTGTGTAAATAATCATAAAATTAAGAGTCTAGACCTAGTAATAATCAGTAGTGTCTTTAAAGAGGAATATTAGATGAATTTGAGTATCTATTTTTATGAACATTCAAATAACTCTTTGGTGCGATGTTAGAATAAACCATAATGCATTCCTAGTAAATAACATATAAATATACTTATACTAAAATAATATATTATCAGCGCCTGAGCGTTCTTTTTATGCAATTTAAAAAGCACAACCCTATTGGGTTGTGCTTTATCTACGCTTGGCAACGTCCTACTCTTGCAGGGGGAAGCCCCCAACTACCATCGGCGCTGAAGAGCTTAACGGCCGTGTTCGGCATGGGAACGGGTGTGACCTCTTCGCTATCGCCACCAAACTTTTTGACTTCAGATAACCGGCGAATTTCTTCGTTAGCTGCATTTCCTCCGTCATGTCGTGTATCGGTATACACTCCATTCGTTCGGTCATTTGCTGCCTCGAACTTCTTGGTTCTCTTTGTCAAAATCAGTTCTTGATGAACTTGATTTTAGATTGTT
>NZ_ALPT02000179.1 GCF_000292245.2 Alkalihalobacillus alcalophilus ATCC 27647 = CGMCC 1.3604
TTCACTAAAATGAAGCACTTCGGCTGTCGCGAACAATGTGATTAACTCTTCCTTCCCATTGAAAAAAATGTAAACAGTCAACCCTTTGCTTTAATACGTCATGTTCATAAACGAACAAACCAATCTCACGTTATCTGTGCATCAAGAAATAAATAATAGGCCCTCCGGCTGTCGCTCCCAAACAGACACTCCGCGTCCTTGCCGAGAACCTCATGAGCCTCCTCAGCACGCTTGCGGGGTCTCATTGGACGGTTTATTCCTGCGGGAGTCTCCGTGTCTGTTTGTCCGCTAGATACTGGAATCGAATCTAGGTTCGGTTTTCTCATGGAATAAAAAAACAGACAATACTTCAAAATACAGTAGCTTGAGAATGATTTTTCTCCTTCCATGACTCATTCCGTTACAGTTGTAAATAAATCCGTGTTGATGCTCTGAACGTTAGCTAGACTAGCGAGCTTATTTCGATTGGAATCCTGTCTTTTCATAACTAACAAAGTGAAGAAGAAGGTCCTTCTGTGTTAGAAATAGCTAATTGAGAATGGCGATATCATCAAACCTCTCCACC
>NZ_ALPT02000180.1 GCF_000292245.2 Alkalihalobacillus alcalophilus ATCC 27647 = CGMCC 1.3604
ATGAAAGAGAACATCGAGATCACTCGACCTCATTCGTTAAAGAGACTCGAACAACCACATTCACCGGTGACTCGTGACATCACATGCTTGCTTGGAACCCTACAATCTCGCTCCAAGCAGCGTCATCGTGTCGTCTTTTTTACGGATGACAAAGGACGAGAAATCCGAGTCGTCACCAATCTTATCAAAGTGACACCAGAGGTTATTGCGGATATGTATAAAGCCCGCTGGAAGATCGAGACATTCTTTCGGTGGATCAAACAAAACTTAAATGTTCCTGTTCTGTTTGGGACGACGGAAAATGCCGTCTTTAATCAACTGTTCGCGGCCCTAATCACTTATGTTTTACTGAAATGGCTCTATACAAAAGCATCTAAAGGGCGGGTTTTTAAACGAATATCGTTCGTTTCTTTTCAACGAAAGCTGCTCGAAAACAATTTACCGATTGATTGGCATTCGGAAATAGCTTATATGTTGAAAAACTATCGAGCCTTCCAAGGGAGCGGTCTGTCTAATTTTGGATAATCAACACTCATG
>NZ_ALPT02000181.1 GCF_000292245.2 Alkalihalobacillus alcalophilus ATCC 27647 = CGMCC 1.3604
GTTTTATCATTTCCCGACAGAAGACTCCCTCTTCAATCGTGTGAAGGGAGAAGCCCAACGATAAGGGGGAGATGAATGGTGGTTGGCGGTAGCCAAAGAGATTCTTGTTAAGGTATAATAAGAACATACATTCCTATCGGAGGTGAAAACAATGCTCATCAACAAAGCATACAAATTCCGTCTCTATCCAACCAAAGAACAGGAAATCTTAATTGCTAAAACCATCGGCTGTTCTCGTTTTGTCTTTAATCGCTTTTTAGGGCAATGGAACGATACCTACCAAGAAACAGGCAAAGGGTTAACTTACAATGCTTGTTCGGCTGAATTAACGCAACTAAAAAAGGAATTCATATGGCTAAAAGAAGTGGATAGCATTGCCCTTCAATCCTCCTTGAAAAACCTTGCTGATTCCTATACTCGATTCTTCAAGAAACAAAATAAAGCACCTCGCTTCAAGTCTAAAAAGAATCAGGTACAATCCTACACCACGAAAGAAACAAACCATAACATGGCCATAGTAGACAACAAAATC
>NZ_ALPT02000182.1 GCF_000292245.2 Alkalihalobacillus alcalophilus ATCC 27647 = CGMCC 1.3604
CGTGTAGCTAAAATGCAAGAGAAAGTCGCAAATCAACGCAAAAACTTTCTTCACCATCAATCAAAAAAATTAGTAACTAACTATGATGCGGTTGTGATGGAAGATTTAGATATGAAAGGGATGTCAAAGGCTCTAAAGTTTGGTAAAAGTGTCACTGATAATGGGTGGGGAATGTTCACTTCTTTCTTACAGTACAAACTAAAAGAACAAGGGAAACAGCTTGTGAAAATTGATAAATGGTTCCCATCTACAAAAACTTGTTCGAGATGTGGCTCAGTAAAAGAAATCAAATTATCAGAACGTACGTATCAATGTACTTGTGGACTAAACCTTGATAGAGACTACAATTCAGCACTCAATATCAAAAAAGAAGGCATGCGCTTATTAGAAAGTGCCTAATGATACGATAAACTCTTGGAACAAGAGGGTTAGCTTGGTCCATTTCGTCAGCTACCAAAAGTGGTGATTACCCAAGAAGCCCCCACTTCAAGCAACCCGTAAGGGGTGGTAAGTGGTGGGAGTAGTTCAC